>PUNI01000008.1 GCA_003551745.1 Paracoccaceae bacterium
AGGCAGGCTTCGGCGACACCCGGCGAATAGGCCCGGGCGAGATCGCGGCCGGTGGCGAGCGGCTTGGTGGGCCGGATCTCCAGCTTTCCGGGCTGCGGGAACTCGTGATAGTCGAGCGCCGCCTGCCGGGCGCTGTCGCTGCGCGTCTCGGTCATGCCGTCCTCCCTTTCGCGCAGCGTTAACGCATGTTTCCGGGGCGGGGAATGGCCTGCCGCGGCGCCTTGCATGGCGCCGCGCGGCGCAGCACACTCCGCCCGCCGTTGTGAAGGAGAGGCCGATGACCCTCGAGGAAGCCGCCCGCGCGGTGCGCGCGCGGGCGCATGCGCCCTATTCGGGCTTCAAGGTCGGGGCCGCGCTGCGCGCCGCCTCGGGGGCCATCTATGCCGGCTGCAACGTCGAGAACGCGTCCTACCCCGAGGGCACCTGCGCCGAGGCCGGAGCGATCGCCGCGATGGTCGCGGCCGGCGAGACCGAGATCGCGGAGGTGTTCGTGATCGGCGATGCCGCCGAGCCGGTGGCGCCCTGTGGCGGCTGCCGGCAGCGGCTCAGCGAATTCGCAGGCCCCGAGGTGCCGGTGACCATGGCCAACCTCGCCGGCGCCACGCGCCAGGTGACGCTGGGCGAGTTGCTGCCGGGCGCCTTTGCCCGCGTCTCGCTGCCGCGGGGCTGAGCATGGACGCGCGCAGCCTTCTCGCCGCCCTGCGCCTCGGCCGCAGGCCCGACCCGGAGGCGATCCGCTGGTTCGCCGCCGGCCTCGCCTCGGGCGCGGTCAGCGACGCGCAGGCCGGCGCCTTCGCCATGGCCGTCTGCCTGAACGGCCTCGGCGAGGCAGGCCGCGTCGCGCTGACCGAGGCGATGCGCGATTCGGGGGCGGTGCTCGACTGGAACCTGCCCGGCCCGGTGGTCGACAAGCACTCCTCGGGCGGGATCGGCGATTGCGTCTCGCTCCTGCTCGCGCCGATGCTCGCCGAATGCGGGGCCTTCGTGCCGATGATCTCGGGCCGCGGGCTCGGCCACACCGGCGGCACGCTCGACAAGCTGGAGGCGATCCCGGGCTTCGCCACCGACCTCGGCATCGACGGGCTGCGCCGCGTGACGGCCGGGGTCGGCTGCGCCATTGTCGCCGCCTCCGCCGATCTCGCGCCGGCCGACCGCCGCCTCTATGCAGTGCGCGATGTCTCGGGCACGGTCGAAAGCCTCGATCTGATCACCGCCTCGATCCTCTCGAAGAAGCTCGCCGCCGGCCTCGGCGCGTTGGCGCTCGACGTCAAGCAGGGCTCGGGCGCCTTCATGAAGACACGCGAAGAAGCCCGCGCGCTCGCCGAGGCGCTCGTCTCCACCGCGAACGGCGCGGGCTGCCGCACCGCCGCGCTGATCACCGACATGGACCAGCCGCTGGCACCGGCGGCCGGCAATGCGCTCGAGGTCGCCGTCGTGATGGAGGCCTTCACCGAGCCTGCCCGTCACCCCCGGCTCGTCGATCTCACCTGCGCGCTTTGCGGCACCGCGCTGCACCTTGCCAGCGTTGTCGACAGTGCCGAGGCCGGCGCTGCGGCGGCGCGGGCGACGCTCGAGTCCGGTGCGGCGGCGGAGCGTTTCGGGCGGATGGTCGCCGCGCAGGGCGGGCCCGCCGATTTCTCCGACCGCTGGCAAGCGCGTCTGCCGAACGCGCCGGTGGTGCGGCCTGTTCCGGCGCCGGACGCAGGCCATGTCGCCGCCATCGACGGCGCGGCGCTGGGGCTTGCCGTGATCTCGCTCGGCGGCGGCCGGCGGGTGGAGACCGACCGCATCGACCCCGCCGTCGGGCTCTCGGACCTTCTGGCGATCGGCGCCGAGGTGGCGGCGGGCGATCCGCTCGCCATCGTCCATGCCGCCGACGACGCAGCCGCCGAAGCGGCGGCGCGGCAGGTCGCGGCCGCCTACGAGATCGGCGGGCCGACCGCGCCGCCCGCGCTGATCCGCGACCGGGTGGGGTGATGTCCGGCGCGGCGCCCCGGGCGTTCCTGATCGTGCTCGATTCGGTCGGCTGCGGTGGCGCGCCCGATGCCGCCGACTTCGGCGACGATGGTGCCAACACGCTGGGCCACATCGCCGAGGCCTGCGCCGAGGGCCGCGCCGAGGAGGGCCGGTCCGGCCCCCTGCGCATGCCGGTGCTCGATGGCCTCGGCCTCGGCGCGGCGATCCGGCTCGCCTCCGGGCATCCGGTGCCGGGGCTGACCGCCACCCCGCACGGGCTCTGGGGTGCCGCCACCGAGACCTCCCGCGGCAAGGACACGCCCTCGGGCCACTGGGAGCTGGCCGGCGTGCCGGTGCCGTGGGACTGGCACTATTTCCCCGACGCCCGGCCCGCCTTTCCCGAAAGCCTCACCGCCGAGATCCGCACCCGTGCCGGCACGGAGGGCATCCTCGGCAACTGCCATGCCTCGGGCACCGCGATCATCGACGAGCTGGGGGCCGAGCACCTGCGCAGCGGCTGGCCGATCTGCTACACCTCGGCCGACAGCGTGCTGCAGATCGCCGCCCATGAGGACGCCTTCGGGCTCGACCGGCTGCTCGCGCTCTGCGAGAGCCTCGCGCCGACTCTGCACGCCATGCGCGTCGGCCGGGTCATCGCCCGACCGTTCCTCGGTGCGCCGGGCGGCTTCCGCCGTACCGGAAACCGGCGCGACTTCGCCATCGCGCCGCCGGCGCCCACGCTCCTCGATCATGTGCAGGCGGCGGGGCACGTCACGCATGCCGTCGGAAAGATCGGCGACATCTTCTCGCATCGCGGCATCGACCGCCTGCACAAGGGGCCCGACGACGCAGCGCTGATGGCGCATCTGCACCGCCTCGCCGCCGAGGCCGAACCCGGCAGCCTGACCTTCGCCAACCTCGTCGAGTTCGACAGCCTGTGGGGGCACCGCCGCGATGTGGCGGGCTATGCCCGGGCGCTGGAATGGTTCGATGGCGAGGCCGGCCGCTTCCTCGGCGGGCTGCGGCCCGGCGATCTTGCGGTCTTCACCGCCGATCACGGCAACGACCCCAGCTTCCGCGGCACCGAACACACCCGCGAGCGCGTGCCGGTGCTTGCCGCCGGCCGCGGGCTGGGGCAGATCGGGCTCTGCGCCTTCGCCGATGTGGGCGTGTCGGTGGCCGCGCATCTGGGCGTGGCGATGCCCGGACCTGGGAGATCCTTCCTGTGAGCCTTGCCGCCCTGCCCAAGGTCGAGTTGCATCTGCATCTGGAAGGGGCGGCGCCGCCTGCCTTCGTGCGCGGGCTGGCAGCCGAGAAGGGGATCAGCGTCGCCGGCCTCTTCGACGCCGCCGGCGCCTATGCCTTCGACGATTTCTGGCAGTTCCTGAGGGTTTACGAGGCGGCCACGGCGGTGCTGCAGACGCCGGCGGATTACGCGCGCCTGACCACAGCCGTGCTGGAAGAGCGCGCGGCCGACGGCGTGATCTATCTCGAGGCGTTCCTGTCGCCCGATTTCTGCGGCGGCGGCGATCTGGCGGCCTGGCGCGAATACCTCGCGGCAATCCGCGAGGCCGCCGACGCGGCCGAAGCAGGCGGCATCACCCTGCGCGGCATCGTCACCTGCATCCGCCATCTCGGCCCGGACCAGGCCCGCCGCGTCGCCCTCTGCGCGGCCGAGACGGCGGGCGACTGGCTGGTGGGCTTCGGCATCGCCGGCGACGAGCGGCCCTTTCACCCGCGGGACTTCGCCTGGGCCTTCGACTGTGCACGCGAGGCCGGGCTCAGGCTCACGGCCCATGCCGGCGAATGGGATGGGCCCGCCTCGGTGCGCGCCACGCTCGAGCACCTGCGCCCCGAACGCATCGGCCACGGCGTGCGCGCCGTCGAAGAGCCGGCGCTGGTCGCGCATCTCGCCGAAACCGGAACCGTGCTCGAGGTCTGCCCCGGCTCCAACATCGCGCTGGGTCTCTACCCCGACTGGCGCGCCCACCCCGTCGACCGGCTGCGCCGTGCAGGTGTCACGGTCACGCTCTCGACCGACGATCCGCCCTTCTTCCACACCACGCTGTCGGCGGAATACGACCGTCTGGCAGAGGCCTTCGGCTGGGAGGCCGACGACTTCGCCGCGCTCAACCGCGCCGCCCTCGACGCGGCCTTCTGCGACGGCGCAACCCGCGACCGCCTCGCCCCGCGCCTTGCCCGTGACTGACCGGAGCCTTGCCATGCAGGATCACCTCACCATCGTCCGCCATCCTCTGGTGCAACACAAGCTCAGCCACATGCGCGAGAAGGACACGCCGACCCCGGTGTTCCGCCAGCTCCTGCGCGAGATCAGCATGCTGCTGGCCTATGAGGTGACGCGCGAGATGGCCGTGGCGGCCCGCAGCATCGAGACCCCGCTCTGCGCGATGGAGGCGCCGATGCTCGCCGGCCCGGAACCGGCGCTGATCTCGATCCTGCGGGCCGGCAACGGGCTTCTGGACGGCATCCTCGAGCTGATCCCGATGGCGCGGGTGGGCTTCGTGGGGCTCTACCGCGACGAGGCGACGCTGGAGCCGGTGCAGTACTACTACAAGGTGCCGCCCGCGCTGCAGGACCGGCTGACCATCCTCGTCGATCCGATGCTGGCCACCGGCAATTCCTCGGCCGCGGCGGTGGAGTTGCTGAAGAAATCCGGCGCGACCGACCTGCGCTTCCTCTGCCTTCTGGCGGCGCCCGAGGGGGTGGAGCGGATGCGCGCGGCGCACCCAGACGTGCCGATCGTCACCGCCGCCCTCGACGACAAGCTCAACGAGCATGGCTATATCGTGCCGGGGCTGGGCGACGCTGGCGACCGGATGTTCGGCACGCGCTGAGCGC
>PUNI01000266.1 GCA_003551745.1 Paracoccaceae bacterium
CAGGAGACCGGACAGGCGCTCAGCTCCTCCCGCGCGCAGGAGTTCGGGATCGACCGCGCCGTGCTGGCGCGCCTCGTCACCATCGCCGCGCTGGAGAACGAGGCGCAGCGCCTTGGCATCTCGGCGGGCGACGATGCGGTGCGCGACGAGGTGCTTGCGGTGCCGGCCTTCCGGGGGCTCGAAGGCGGCTTCAACCGCGAGGCCTATCGCTTTGCGCTGCAGCAGGAGGGCTGGTCGGAACGCGAGTTCGAGGACAGGATCCGCAGCGAGCTGGCCCGCGGCATCCTGCAGGCCGGCGCGATCGGCGCGGCGCCCGTGCCGCAGGCCTTCACCGACACCGTCTTCGACTGGTTCGCCGAGCCGCGCAGCTTCTCCGTGATCCGCGTCGACCGGTCGAGCCTCGAGACACCCTCGCCGGTGCCCGGCGAGGCCGAGTTGCGCAGCTTCTACGCCGACAACCCGGATCTCTTCACCCTGCCCGAGGCCCGACGCATCACCTATGCCTGGGTCACGCCCGCGATGATCATGGACGACGTCCAGATCGAGGAGGAGGCGCTGCGCGAGCTCTACGAGATGCGCGGCGACGAGTTCCGCCGCCCCGAGCGGCGTCTGGTCGACCGGCTTGTGTTCCCGTCCGAGGACGATGCCGAGGCGGCGCTCGGTCGTATCGAGGCGGGCGAGGCAAGCTTCGAGGATGTCGCCGGCGAGCGCGGGCTGAGCCTAGACGACACCGACATGGGCGACGTGACCGAGGCCCAGCTGGGCTCGGCCGGACCGGAGGTCTTCGCGCTGGCCGAGCCGGGCGTCGTCGGGCCGGTGCCCACCCCCTTCGGGCCGGCCCTGTTCCGGGTCAACGCGATCCTCTCGGCGCAGGAGGTGCCGTTCGAGGAGGCCCGCCCGGAGCTGCGCGAGCAGCTTGCGCTCGACCGCGCGCGCCGGATCATCGTCGACCGCTTCGACGATTTCGAGGATCTGCTGGCCGGCGGCGCGACCATCGAGGAGCTGGCCGAGGAAACCATGCTGGAACTTGGCAGCATCGACCTGCGCCCCGACACTCGCGAGGGCATTGCCGCCTATGACGCCTTCCGCGACGCCGCCGGCGCGGTCGGGGTCGGCGATTTCCCCGAGATATTCGCACTGGAGGACGATGGTGTCTTCGTCCTGCGTCTCGAAGAGATCGTCGAGCCGCAGCTGCGCCCCTTCGAGGAGGTCGAGGTGCAGGTGATCGAGGCCTGGGACATCGCCGAGGCCGAAACCCGCGTCGCCGCCCGCGCCGAGGAGCTGCTGGCCGAGCTCGAGGCCGGCGCGAGCGTCGAGGAGCTCGGCCTGACCGCCGATGTGATCGAGGAGATCACCCGCACGGGCTTCGTTCCCGACCTGCCCCGCAGCGCCATCGAGGCCGCCTTCGCCCTCGAACCCGGCGGCCGGCGCATCGTCGCCGACGGCACCTCCGCCTACATCGTCACCCTGCTCGACATCCTGCCCGCCGAGACCGGTACCGAGGAGGCCGCCCGTCAGCGCGCGCTGATCGGCGAGGAAGCCCGCGAGACGCTGATCGAGGACATCTTCACCGCCTATGCCCGGCTGCTGGAGCGCGAGGCCGGGCTTTCCATCGACAGCGCCGCCATAGAGGCGGTCCACGCCCAGTTCCGCTGAGCAGGCCGACGATGGCCCTGCTGGAACCGGGCTTCGAGGCCTTCGCGCGGGGCTGGGAGGCCGGGCGCAGCCAGTTGGTGCACGCCCGCCTCGCCGCCGATCTCGACACGCCGGTGTCGCTGATGCTGAAGCTGGCCGAGGCGCGCAAGGACAGCTTCATGCTGGAATCCGTCACCGGCGGCGAGGTGCGCGGGCGCTATTCGGTGGTGGGCCTCAAGCCCGACCTGATCTGGGAGTGCCACGGCCAGACCGCCCGGCTCAATCGCGAGGCGCGTTTCGATCCCGATGCCTGGGTGGCGGAGACCGCGCCACCGCTGGAAAGCCTCCGCGCCCTCATCGCCGAAAGCCGCATCGAGATGCCCGACGGCCTGCCTCCCATCGCCGCCGGGCTCTTCGGCTATCTGGGCTATGACATGGTCCGCCTGGTGGAACGTCTGCCGCAGGTAAACCCCGACCCGCTCGGCCTCCCCGACGCCGTGCTTCTGCGCCCCTCAGTGGTCGCGGTGCTCGACGGGGTGAAGGGCGAGGTCACCGTGGTCTCGCCTGCCTGGCAGGGCTCGGGCCTCTCGGCCCGCGCGGCCTATGCCCAGGCGGCCGAGCGGGTGATGGACGCGCTGCGCGATCTCGAGCGCCAGCCCGCCGGCAGCAGTCGCGACCTCGGCCACGAGGCCGAGATCGCCGAGCCGGAGTCGAACTTCACCAAGCCTGCCTACCTGGCTGCCGTCGAGACGGCGAAGGAATACATCCAGGCCGGCGACATCTTCCAGGTCGTGCCCTCGCAACGCTGGGCGCAGCCCTTCCCGCTGCCGCCCTTCGCCCTCTACCGAAGCCTGCGCCGCACCAACCCCTCGCCCTTCATGTTCTTCTTCAACTTCGGCGGCTTCCAGGTGATCGGTGCCTCGCCCGAGATCCTCGTGCGGCTGAGGGGCGGCGAGGTTACGATCCGCCCCATCGCCGGCACCCGGCCCCGCGGGCAGACCCCCGAGGAGGACCGTGCACTGGAGGCCGACCTTCTGGCGGACGAGAAGGAGCGCGCCGAACACCTGATGCTTCTCGATCTCGGTCGCAACGACGTCGGCCGCGTGGCCCGGATCGGCACCGTGCGGCCCACCGAGGAGTTCATCATCGAGCGCTATTCCCACGTCATGCACATCGTCTCCAATGTGGTCGGCGAACTGCGCGCGGGCGAGGACGCGCTGTCGGCGCTGCTGGCGGGCCTGCCGGCGGGCACCGTCTCGGGCGCGCCGAAGGTCCGCGCCATGGAGATCATCGACGAGCTGGAGCCGGAGAAGCGCGGGGTCTACGGCGGTGGCGTCGGCTATTTCGCCGCCAACGGCGAGATGGATTTCTGCATCGCGCTCCGCACCGCCGTGCTGAAGGACGAGACGCTCTACATCCAGGCCGGGGGCGGCGTGGTGTTCGACAGCGACCCGGAAGCGGAATGGCAGGAGACCGTCAACAAGGCCCGCGCCCTCCGGCGCGCCGCCGCCGACGCCGGCCTCTTTGCCCAGAAGGGCAATCGCTGAGCCCGCTGCCCCTGCCCCGCGTGCTCCGGATCAGCCACGATCCACTGGCGCCCCTGGCCCCACCCAGTTCCGGCGTGGTGCAGACGGATCTAGGGATCGTCGCCGCAGAGGTGCAGCTCTTCCAGCAGCGTGGCGAACTGCGCGCCGTGCATGTCGCGATCGAAGCGGCTGCCCTGCACCACCGGGCGCGGGAAGGAGAACTTCACCACATGCAGCGCGGGGATGTCGAAGCGGCGCATCAGTTGCGGCGGCACCCCGAACAACCGCGCGACCTGCACCGTATCCAGCACCGGGGCGACGCGGGCGAAGGCCTCGGCCGAGCCGCAGAACACGTCCACCGTCACCTGGAAGGGCCCCGCGTTTTTCGAGGCCACCTTGCGCGTCAGCTCACGCAGCAGCGGCACGACCGACCTCGTCCACCCGCAGCCGGAACGCAGCCATCGGGTCGTCCAGCGCCATGACATGGTTCAGCGCGAACTCGTAGAGCGCGCCGCGGCTGGTCTGGGCCGGCGAATACGGGAAGGCGAAGGTCGGCAGCGGCTCGGTGTCGGTCAGGGGCAGGTGCAGCAGGAAGGGGTTGGCGAGGCGGGCGATCTCGTCGGCCCAGTCGGCCCGTGCCGCCGTCACGAGGCAAAGCACGCCGACTTCCGCGGGCCGCCCGGCGCGCGTCTCGAGCGGCCCCAGCGCGGCGTCGAGGCCGATCAGGCGGATCTCGATGTCGTAGTCGGCGGTCCCCAGCCCCAGCTTGGCCTCGACCTCGGCCACCAGCCTCGCGTGCAGCTTCGCCGCCCAGTCGCGTGCGCGGGCGACGTAGCGTGCCTCCCGCAGGATCGCCAGCAGCGTCGTCTGGTAGCCGGCGAGGCGCGCGCCTTCGAGCTTGACCGTGTAAGGCCCGGGCACCCATTTCGCGCCCGCCACCCGCACCCGCCGGGCATCGATCGCGACATAGCGGGCGGCCGTGACGTCGAGATGCCCGCCGGGCTCAAAGAGCCGGAAGGGATCGGCGTTCTCGTAGAGCATGTGGGCCGAGACGGACTGCGGCGTGCAGGCGGCCTCGGGCGCCATCGGCTCGACCTCGAAGCCGGTCTCGTCAAAGCTGACCCGCACCACACCGGTGACGGGGTGGGTAGAGCACAGCGCGCCGCATTCGGCGATCTTGGCACCGTGCCAGGCCGCCCCCGGATGGGCGCCGCGCGCCAGCGGCAGCGCAGCGATGATGGCGGTGTCGGTGCAGCGCCCGGCGATGACGATATCGGCGCCGGTGGCGAGCGCGGCCTGCACCTGCTCGGCCCCGGCCAGCGCGACGATGTTGGCAAGCCCCGCCACTCCCTCGGGCGTGATCTCGGGCGCCGGCGACAGCGGGCGCACCTGGCCCGCGCGCAGCGCCTCGGCCACCCGCTCCGGGAGCTGCGAGGCATAGAGCCGCGCCACCCGCAGGGTCTGGCCCAGCTCGGCGGCCAGCTCGGCCGTGATTTCGAACATCCAGTCCACGGTGCCGTCGGTGCCCGAGGTGCCCGCGGAGCCGATGACGAGGGGCACGCCCAGTGCTGCGCGTGCCTCCATCAGCGCCCGCCATTCGGCCTTGCAAACGGCGC
>PUNI01000579.1 GCA_003551745.1 Paracoccaceae bacterium
GCCACGCCATAGATGCGCTGGAGCATCCTGTTGCGGCTGTCGCCCCGCCAGTAGGCACCGGCGATGCTCATGAGCCGGAACGCGTCGGCGGGCAGCTGGCCGGTGTGCTGCAGGTGCGGCCCGCGGCAGAGGTCCTGCCAGTCTCCGTGCCAGTACATCCGGATCGGCTCGCCCTCGGGGATCGCCTCGACGAGCTCCACCTTGAACGGCTCGTCGTTGGCTTCGTAATGGGCGATGGCGCGCGCGCGGTCCCAGACCTCGGTCCGGACAGGATCGCGGGCGGCGATGATCTCGCGCATGCGCTTCTCGATCAGGCCCAGATCCTCCGGCGTGAAGGGCTCGGCGCGGTCGAAGTCGTAGTACCAGCCGTTCTGGATCACGGGGCCGATGGTGACCTTGGTGTCGGGCCAGATCTCCTGCACCGCGCGGGCCATGACATGGGCGAGGTCGTGGCGGATCAGCTCCAGCGCCGGGGCGGCATCGGCCATGGTGTGGATGCGGATGGCGCCGTCACGGTGGATCGGCCAGGCGAGGTCCCAATGGCTGCCGTCGAGATCGGCCGAGATCGCCTTCTTCGCCAGCGACGATGCGATCGAGGCCGCGACCTCGGCCGGGGTGACGCCGGCGGGATAGTGGCGCCGGCTGCCATCGGGGAAGCTTAGCGCGATCTCGCGCGCCTCGGCATTCACGGCAGGGGAATGGGAAGTGTCGGCCATCACGGCTCTCCTCGTCGGTTTGGCGCCCACGGCACGCCCGGTTGCGGGATATGTCGGCGCCTCGTTTCCAACGGGGCAGGGGCTATGTCAACTTGGAATGCTGCTCCGATCCGGCGTGCGCCCTCTCTTGCGGAAGCCTGCGCGCGCCAACGGGTGTTGCAGCGGCGGAGCCGGGTGGGACCGACCGGAGGACGATGTGAACAGGATCGACAACCGGGCATGGGGTGCTGCCGCGCTGATCGTGGGCGGCGTCTTCGTGCTGGTCACGCTGGCCGGGCGACTGGACATCATCGCGTTCGAGCCGCCGCTCGGGTCCCTGGTCGCCGGCGGGGTGCTGATCGGCCTCGGCCTCTACCTGCGGCGCCTGCCCTGACGGTCGCGCCATGCCCGAGATCGCCCGCCGCCCGTCCGAGATCGCCTTCGAGGTCCTGACCGCCGATGATGACGGCCGTGTCTGCGCCGACATCTCCGAAGCCGCCTGCCGCGAGCAGCCCGACAGTTTCCTCCGCCATGTCGCGTCGCTGTCGCTGACCAAGGCGGCCGACGGGCTGGTGGACCCCAAGCTGGTGCTGAGCTGGCTGATGACGGCGCTCGGCGCGCCGGCCGCGCTGATCGGGCTGCTGGTGCCAATCCGGGAGGCCGGCGCGCTGCTGCCGCAGCTCTTCACGGCCGCGCGCATCCGGGCGATGGCGCGGCGCAAATGGGCGTGGGCGGCGGCAAGCGCCGTGCAGGGTCTGGCGGCGTTGGCGATGGCGGCGGTGACACTGACGATGGAGGGCACGGCGGCGGGCCTTGCGCTTCTGCTGGCGCTCGCGGTTCTGGCGGTGGCGCGCTCGGTCGCCTCGGTCAGCCACAAGGACGTGCTGGGCAAGACCGTGGCGAAGGGCAAGCGCGGCACGGCGACGGGGCTGGCCGCCGGGCTCGCGCCGGTCGCGGTGATTGCCTTCGCGCTGCTCCTGATCCTCGACGGGGCCGACCGGCTGGTGCTGGTGACCGGTGCACTCGGGGTGGCGGGGGTGTTCTGGCTGGTGGCCGCCGGCATCTTCGCCGGGCTGAAGGAGGAGGCCGGCGCCACCGAGGGCGGCGCGAACGGCATCGGCGCGGCGCTCGGCAACCTCCGCTATCTGCGCGAGGACGAGCAGCTTGCCCGCTTCATCCTCGCGCGCGGGCTGCTCACCGCCACGGCGCTGGCGCCGCCCTATCTGGTGGTGCTGGCCGCGGGGGCGGCGGGCGCGGCGCTGGCCGAGCTGGGCGCGCTGGTGCTGGCCTCGGCGCTGGCGGGGCTCGTCTCGGGCTATGTCTGGGGCCGGCTCGCCGACCGCTCGTCGCGGCAGGTGCTCATGCTGACAGGGCTTCTGGGGGCGGCAGCGATGGGGCTGGCGCTGGGTTTCGACGCAGCCGGGCTCTCGGGCAGCGTCTGGGCGCTGCCGCTGGCGCTCTTCATCCTGGCGCTGGCGCATCAGGGGGTGCGGGTGGGCCGCTCCACCTATCTGGTCGACATGGCGCCGCCCGATCTGCGCGCCGTTTACACAGCCCTTGCCAACACGGTGATCGGCGTGGTCCTGCTGGCGGGCGGCATCTTCGGCGCCATCGCCTCGGTCTTCGGGGCCGGGGCGACGCTGGCGGTCTTCGCCGCGATGGCGCTGGGCGGGGCCTGGGTCGCTTACGGGCTGAAGGAGTTGGGGACGGCATGAGCGCGCATCTCGACACGCCGCAGGGCCGGCGCATCGCCTATGACCTGACCGAGGGCGCCGGGCCGGGGGTGGTCTTCCTGGGCGGCTTCCGCTCGGACAAGGAAGGCTCCAAGGCCCTGCATCTGGAGGCCTGGGCACGGGCGCAGGGCCGCGCCTTCCTGCGTTTCGACTATTCCGGCCACGGCCAGTCCTCGGGCCGCTTCGAGGAGGGCTGCATCGGCGACTGGGCCGAGGACGCGGCGGCGGCGCTGACGGCGCTGACCGAGGGGCCGCAGGTGCTTGTGGGATCCTCGATGGGCGGCTGGATCGCGCTTCTGCTGGCCCGGCAGATGCCGGAGCGGCTCGCCGGGCTCGTGGGCATCGCTTCCGCGCCCGATTTCACCGCGCGCTTCCTCGCCGGGCTCTCCGAGGCCGAGCGCGCCACGCTGGTGGAGACGGGCCGGCTCGAACAGCCCTCCGACTACAGTCCCGAGCCCTACGTCTTCACCCGCCGGCTGATCGAGGACGGCGCGCGGCAGGCGGTGCTGACCGCGCCGCTGCGGCTCGACATGCCGGTGCGGCTGCTGCAGGGCACCGCGGATGCGGAGGTGCCGGTCGCCGCGCAGCTGGCGCTGTTCGAGCACCTGGACGCGGCAGACGCCCGGCTGACCCTGGTGAAGGGCGCCGACCACCGTTTCTCCAGCCCCGCCTGCCTGGCGCTGCTCACCGCCACGCTCGACGAGATCGCCCCCCGCGCCTGACCGGCCCCCGATGTCGGTGACGCGATGCCGGCGGAGGCGACGGCCGGGCGGTCGGCCCGCCGCCGTCGCGCGGCGTTCGCTGCCCCCATGGCGCCCCATGCAGGCCGGTGCCCCTGGCTTCGGCACGCAAGGCTTGGAGAATGCTGCACGTTCGGGCAGGGCCGGGAGCCGGGTGGCGGGGATGGGTGCTGACGGGTTGCCAGACGGGCAGGGAATGTGCAGGCTTGCCGACAGACAAGAAGCGACGCCGGAACGGTCGCGAACAACAGGGACGACGGATGCCAAGATCGGATTTCTGGTCCGGGCTCGCGGTGGTTGCCTTCGGCGTGCTGGCGCTGGTCTGGATGATCCCCAACTACGCCGGCAGCAATCCCTTCGCGCAGATGCCGCCCGAACTGGTGCCCAGCATCGCGGCCTGGCTGATGGTGGTCTGCGGCGGGATCGTCGCGGCCGGCGGCTTGCTCCGCATGCTGCGCGAGGGCCAGCTGCCCGTCAGCACCCACATCGACTGGCGCGCCATCGGCTGGGCGCTGTGGCCCTTTCTCTATGTGGGTGTGGCGATCTGGGTGATGAGCCTCGGCATCAAGATCACTTGGATGGGCCCCTTCGTGATCGCCGGCATGCTGCTGCTCCTGGGCGAGCGGCGCTGGTGGATGATCCTCGGCTGCGCCGTGGTGCCGGTGGCGCTGCTCTACGTCCTGTCGGTCTATCTGATGCGGATCGGAGTGGTCTGAGATGGATTTCTCCGTCGTCGGCGCCGCCGCCTCCGAGGCCCTGACGCTTGCCTCCTTCATCGGGATCGGCGGCGGGGTGCTGCTGGGCTACATCGTCGGCGTCATCCCGGGGCTGTCGCGCTCGGTGTCGATCTCGATCGCCATTCCGCTGACCTTCTACATGACGCCCTATATCGCCATCTCCTTCCTGATCGGGCTGTCGAAGGGGACGGCAGCCGGCAGCGCCGTCTCGGCGATCCTGCTCAACGCCCCGGGTGAGGCATCCTCGGCCGCCACCGCGCTCGACGGCTATCCGCTGGCCAAGCAGGGCAAACCCAAGACGGCGCTGCAGATCGGGCTGATCGCCTCGGTCGCGGGCGACATCATGGCAACGATCATCCTGATCTTCGTGGCGATCCCCTTCGCCCGGGTGGCGCTGCTCTTCGGCCCCTACGAGATGGCCGCGATCCTCGCCTTCGCGCTGGTGTTCATCGCCGGGCTGTCGGGGGGCTCGCTGTTCAAGGGGCTGGCGGCCGGCGGGCTGGGGATCTTCCTGGGCACCATCGGGCTCGACAACCAGACCGGTCTGCCGCGGCTGACCTTCGGCTATACCGAGTTGATGGACGGGTTGCCGCTGATCGCGGTGGCCATCGGCACGCTGGCGCTGTCGGAGATGTTCGTGCAGTCCGAGAAGCTGCGCCATGACCGCGCCACCATGGCGGTGAAGCTGGAGCATCGCCCCGACGATTTCATCGACCGCTCGATATTGCGGCGCATCACGCCCACCATCCTGCGCGGCACCGGGGTGGGCACCTTCGTGGGCGCCTTGCCGGGCTTGGGTCCGTCGGTCGGGTCCTTCATGTCCTATGGGATGGCGCAGCGCGCGGCGAAGGAGCCGGCGAAA
>PUNI01000508.1 GCA_003551745.1 Paracoccaceae bacterium
ACGATCAGCATGTCGGCCCGACGCTCGATGTGCAGGCGCACGCGGTCGGGCCGCGCCGCCTCCTCGCGCACCAGATCCGCGATCTCCATCCCCCGGAGCGCCTCCATCCGGTGGTTGCCTGCCACGATCATCTGCGGCGTGAAGATCGACCGCGCTCCCACGGCCCGTGCGTAAGCCTTCTGACGTTCGGTGAAATCGGGATTGGCGAAGGGGTCGCGCCAGCCCAGATAATCCCAGATGTCGACGTGCAGCGACAGCGCGATCACGCCCTCGCGCTTGGCCAGCCGACCCAACAGCGCATCGGCCGGCGGACAGGCCACGCAGCCCTGCGAGGTGAAGAGTTCGACCACTACCCCCGGCTCGCCGATACTGCCTGCCGCTTCGTCGGCATCGGCAGAAGCGTCGGACGCGGCCGTCAGCCACAGGCAGAGGGCGGCAGCAAGCAGGCGCGGCATGAAAAACCCGTATCCGGTTGGACCCCGTTCGGGTTTAGTCAGGCCTCGGTGGCATGACCAATCAAGGTTCTGCGAGGCTCCGCGCGCGCAAATGCCGTAAGGTCAGGGCAATCTGTGCACCACGGTATACTATTTTGCCGCACCCCCCTTGATCGCGGGGTTGCCTTGCGGCATTGCGAGGTCGACATTGTCAATGACAACACAGATGAGGAGGCGCAGCATGCCGATCGTCACCGGTCAGGACTCCGCAGGAACCCGTCGCAGCCTGAAGACCGGCACCGACAGCTTCGCCTACTATTCGATCCCGGCGGCAGAGGCAGCCGGGCTCGGCGATTTCTCGCGCCTGCCGGCAAGTCTCAAGGTGGTGCTGGAGAACCTGCTGCGCTTCGAGGACGGCGGGCGCACCGTAAGCGTTGACGACATCAAGGCCTTCGCGGCTTGGGTGACGGCCGGAGGGCGGTCCAGCCGCGAGATCGCCTATCGGCCCGCCCGGGTGCTGATGCAGGATTTCACCGGCGTGCCGGCGGTGGTGGATCTTGCCGCGATGCGCGACGGGATCGTGGCGCTCGGGGGGGATGCGAAGAAGATCAATCCGCTGAACCCGGTGGACCTGGTCATCGACCACTCCGTTATGATCGACGAGTTCGGCAACCCACGCGCCTTCCAGCTCAACGTCGATCGCGAATACGAGCGCAACATGGAACGCTATACCTTCCTGAAATGGGGGCAGAAGGCGTTCGACAATTTCCGCGTGGTGCCGCCCGGCACCGGCATCTGCCACCAGGTTAACCTAGAATACCTCGCCCAATGCGTCTGGACCGACACGGACCAGACCGGCGAGACGGTGGCCTATCCCGACACGCTGGTGGGCACCGACAGTCACACGACCATGGTCAACGGTCTTGCCGTGCTGGGCTGGGGCGTGGGCGGCATCGAGGCCGAGGCCGCGATGCTGGGCCAGCCGGTCTCGATGCTGATCCCCGAGGTGGTGGGCTTCAAGTTGACCGGGGCGATGATGGAAGGCACCACCGCCACCGATCTGGTGCTCAAGGTCGTGCAGATGCTGCGTGCAAAGGGCGTGGTGGGCAAGTTCGTCGAGTTCTACGGCGAGGGGCTCGATCATCTGCCGCTGGCCGACCGCGCCACCATCGCCAACATGGCGCCCGAATATGGCGCCACCTGCGGCTTCTTCCCCATCGACGACGAGACCCTGCGTTATCTCGAGCAGACGGGCCGCGACACGGACCGCATCGCGCTGGTGGAAGCCTATGCCAAGGAGCAGGGCATGTGGCGCGGCCCGGACTATGACCCGGTCTATACCGACACGCTGGAGCTCGACATGGGCACGGTGGTGCCGGCCGTCTCCGGCCCGAAAAGGCCGCAGGATCACACCCCGCTCGATCAGGCCGCCCGCGGCTTCTACAACGTGGTGTGCGATTACCGCGGCGTGGACGCCACCCTGGAGGCGCGCGCCATGGCCGGAGAAGGCCCGACGCCGGCCCCCGACACCGCGACCGACCCGCGCAAGACCGCCACGGTGGCCGGACAGGACTACACGCTGCGCGACGGCTCGGTGGTGATCGCCTCGATCACCTCCTGCACGAACACGTCGAACCCCTATGTGATGATCGGCGCCGGGCTGGTGGCGCGAAAGGCCCGCGCGCTCGGGCTCAACCGCAAGCCATGGGTCAAGACCTCGCTCGCGCCGGGCAGCCAGGTGGTGAGCGAGTACCTGGAGGCCGCCGGGCTGCAGGAGGATCTCGACGCGCTGGGGTTCAACCTCGTCGGCTATGGCTGCACCACCTGCATCGGCAACTCCGGCCCGCTGGCGCCCGAGATCTCCGAGGCGATCAACGCAAATGACCTGATCGCGGTCTCGGTGCTGTCCGGAAACCGCAACTTCGAAGGGCGCATCTCGCCCGACGTGCGCGCCAACTACCTCGCCTCGCCGCCCCTCGTGGTCGCCTATGCCATCGCGGGCGACATGAACACCGACCTCACCTCGGAGCCGCTGGGCACCGACACCGACGGCAATCCGGTGTTCCTGAAGGACATCTGGCCCAGCAACAAGGAGATCGCCGAGCTGGTGCATGCCACAGTCACGCGCGAGGCGTTCCGCACGAAATACGCCGACGTCTTCAAGGGCGACGAGAAGTGGCAGGACGTCGAAACCCCCGACAGCCTGACCTACGACTGGCCGGCGAGCTCCACCTATGTGCAGAACCCGCCCTATTTCCGCGGCATGCACGACGAGCCCGGCACCATCGCCGACATCCGCGGCGCCCGCATCCTGGCGATCCTCGGCGACATGGTCACGACCGACCACATCAGCCCGGCCGGCAGCTTCAAGGACAGCACGCCGGCCGGCAAGTATCTCGTCGAACGGCAGGTGCCGGTGCGCGAATTCAACTCCTATGGCTCGCGCCGCGGCAACCACGAGGTGATGATGCGTGGCACGTTTGCCAACATCCGCATCCGCAACGAGATGCTGACCGGGGTCGAGGGCGGCTACACCCTGGGGCCCGACGGCCAGCAAACCTCGATCTTCGAGGCCGCGATGGCCTGGCAGGCCGAGGGCGTGCCGCTGGTGGTGATCGGCGGCAAGGAATACGGCGCCGGCTCCAGCCGCGACTGGGCGGCCAAGGGCACGGCGCTCCTGGGCGTCAAGGCAGTGATCGCCGAAAGCTTCGAGCGCATCCACCGTTCCAATCTGGTGGGCATGGGGGTGGTGCCCTTCGAGTTCACCGGCGGCGACGATCGCCGCAGCCTGGGCCTGAAGGGCGACGAGACCTTCGATATCGAGGGCTTGTCGGGCGAGCTTCGCCCCGGGGCCGAGCTGGCCTGCACCATCACCCGGGGCGACGGCAGCACCGAGGCGATCAAACTGAAGTGCCGCATCGATACCGAGGTAGAGATCGACTATGTGCGCAATGGCGGTGTCCTGCACTATGTGCTGCGCCATCTCGCCAAGGCGGCCTGACCGGTCGCGTAAGGCGGGCAGGAGCCGCCGGCTGACGGGCAAACGCATCGCGCCGGGCGACGCCGCGTTTCGCAGGGCTCTTTCGGGCCGATTGGGTGTCATCTGGGGTCTGATCCATCACGGAGGCGTCATCGGGCATGGCAGCCCGCGGCGCAGGGCGCTATAGCGTTGGGGCGGAGAGCATTGGCGCGGAGGCGGCCCCTAGCATGACCCGTATGATCGCCATATTCATCGGCGTCTTCTTCGTCGGGCTCGCCGCGCTGATGGCCAGCGTCACCATTTTCGTGCGCGACCCGATGCCGGTCCTCAGCGCACGGGCGCCCATCGTGATCCAGGAGGGCGACACGCCCGAGGCGGACGGGCTGCGTGCGACCCTCTCGGTCGATCCGACCTATGCCTTCGAAGTGATGGGCCAGGGCGCGCGGGACGGCGACGTTCCCGGCATTACCATGCAGCGCGGCGAGGGCGACGGATCTACCGTGGACGTGGAAGTTGAAGAGATAGGCGAGGGGATCTTCCAGGGCCGTGGGCAGTTTACCGCCCCCGGCCGCTGGACGCTGACCGTCAGCAGCGGCGACCAGCGTCAGGAAGTGGCCTTCATCCTGCAGGAGTGAACCGCGCCGACGCGTCGTCCCGGAGCACGGAGCCGACCGCGGCCTCGACGCCGGCGACGCCCCGTGCCGGCCAACGGCATTGGTCGCACGCCGCGCCGGGCGAGCCGCGCCTGGAAGACCGACTCCGGTATTCTTCGGCCGCATGATGTCCGCATTGGCGCCCGGGCGGTCGCAAACCGTTGTGCAGCGCGTGCCCAAGACGCTAGCTCTGATGGCAGGGGAGGCGCGCATGTTCCTGTCGGTCTTCGATATGTTCAAGCCGGGCATCGGCCCGTCGTCGTCGCACACGATGGGGCCGATGGTGGCGGCGGCGCGGTTTCTCGCGCTGCTCGATGCCTCGCCCTTCCGCGCCCACGGCCTGCGCGCACGGCTGCACGGCTCGCTGGCCTTCACCGGGGTGGGACATGCCACCGACCGTGCAGTGATCCTCGGCCTCGCGGGGTTCACGCCCGATGCCTATGATCCGGCGCGCGCCGAGGCCACCCTTGCGACGATTCGCGCCGAGGGCCGGGTGACCCCGTCCGATGTCCGCAGCCTTGCCTTCGATCCGGCACGCGATCTGATCTTCGACTACGAGATCACCCTGCCCGGCCATGCCAACGGTCTGGTGCTGATGGCCACGGACGCCCAGGGCGACGTCGTGCTGCAGGAGACCTACTATTCCATCGGCGGGGGCTTCGTGGTGACGGAGGCCGAACTGGCGGGCGGAGA
>PUNI01000455.1 GCA_003551745.1 Paracoccaceae bacterium
CCGCGCGGGCTGAAGCGCAGCACCAGCAGCATCGCCAGCCCCATCGTCAGCAGGCGCATGTGGGCGGCATTGGCGAGCAGATGCCGGCGCAGGTCGCTGTCCTCGCCCAGCCAGATCGTGCTGACGTCGATCAGCCAGCGTCCGGCGGGCTCGACCTGGACCCAGAGGAACCAGATCACCATGCCGCCCAGCACCGCACCCCAGTTGTTGCCCGACCCGCCCACGATCACCATCACCCAGATCAGGAAGGTGAAACGCAAAGGCTCGTAGGAGGCCGGCGTCAGCTGGCCGTCGAGCGTGACCATCATCGCCCCGGCCAGCCCGCAGACGGCCGAGCCCAGCACGAAGATGTTGAGATGGCGCCGCGTGACGTCCTTGCCCATGGCGCGGGCGGCGGTCTCGTTGTCGCGGATCGCCCGCATCATCCGCCCCCAGGGCGAGTTCAGCGCCTTCTCGGCCAGCCAGATCAGCGCGGCGAGGACGATCAGGAACAGCCCTGCATAGCTGAGCTGCACCAGCATCTGCGCGGTCTCGTTGACGCTGCGCCCCAGCGTGTCGGCCAGGCCTGCCACCCACTCCTGCTGGCGCATCTCCACCGGCGTCGGGACCGGGCGCGGCAGGCCGGAGACGTTCTTGACCCCGCGCGAAAGCCAGGCCTCGTTGCGCAGGATCGAGACGATGATCTCGGCGATGCCCAGCGTGGCGATGGCCAGATAATCCGAACGCAGCCCCAGGGAGACCTTGCCCACCATCCAGGCGGCCCCGGCGGCCATCACCGCGCCCACAGGCCAGGACAGCAGAACCGGCAGACCGAGCCCGCCCAGATAGCCCTCCGAGGCCGGGTTCACCGCCTCGATGGCATCGACGGCCGGGATGAACACCGCGCGGTTGAGCAGATATCCCGCCACCAGCACCGCGATCAGCACCGCCACCCGCAGCCGCCCCGGCGCCATCCTGCGCCACAGGATGACGGCGGCGAAGATGGTCGCTGCGCCGATCATGATCCCGAAGATCGCGCCGAAGGCACCCGCGCGCCACGCCTCGGGCACCGGTGGCATGCCGATCAGCACCACGGCGAGCCCGCCGATAGCCGTGAAGCCGAGGATGCCGACGTTGAAGAGGCCGGCATAGCCCCATTGCATGTTCACGCCGAGCGCCATGATCGCCGAGATCAGACCCATGTTGATGATGGTCAGCGCCAGCGTGGGGCTCTGGTAGGTCCACACCATCGCCAGCGCGACGGCGAGCAGGCCGAACAGTCCGAGGTTGCGCCAGTTCACCGCCATCAGACCGCCTTGCCCCGGAAGACGCCGGTGGGTCGGAAGATCAGAACCGCAACGAGGATCGCGAAGGAAACCGCGAACTTGTAGTCCACCGACAGAAGCTGCACGAGACCCGCCGGTTCCCAGCCTTCCGGCAGCAGATGCGCCAGGAAGCGTCGCCAGGCATAGGTGATGGCCATCTCCGAGAAGGCCACGATATAACCGCCGGCTATCGCGCCCATCGGATTGCCCAGGCCCCCGACGATGGCGGCCGCGAAGATCGGCAGCAGAAGCTGGAAATAGGTGAAGGGTCGGAAGCCCTTGTCGAGCCCGTAGAGCACACCGGCGACGGTGGCGAGGATGGCGGTGATGATCCAGGTCACCCGCACCACCCGGTCGGGCGAGATCCCCGACAGCAGCGCCAGATCCTCGTTGTCGGAAAAGGCGCGCATCGACTTGCCGGTGCGGGTCCGGTTGAGAAACCAGAACAGCGCCACCATGGTGATCAGCGCCACCACGATGGTCAGCCCCTGTGCGGTGCGCAGTGCCAGCCCCTCGGCCAGCCCCGACCATTCGCGGAACTCGCGCACCGTGAAGATGAAGCGCCCGCCATCCTCGAAGCGCTGGTCGCCCGGCCCGATGATCAGCCGCACTATCCCGTTGGTCACGAACATCACGCCGATCGAGGCCATGACCAGAACCACCGGCTTCACCCGTTGTCGCCGGTAGAAGCCGAACACGAGCTTCTCGGCCGCCAGCACATAGAGGATCGTCGCGACAATGCCGACCGGCAGCGCGAGCAGCGCCGTGGGCAGCACGCCCAGCCCCACGCCCCAGCCCTGCAGCAGCCAGGTGGTGAGGATCACCCACATGGTGCCGAAGGCCATGATGTCGCCGTGCGCGAAATTGGAAAACCTCAGGATGCCGTAGATCAGCGTCACCCCCAGAGCCCCCAGCGCCAGCTGGCTGCCATAGGCGACCGCCGGGATCAGGACGAAATTGGCGAGAACGACGAGAGCGTTGAGCGGGTCCATCAGTCTTCCTCGCAGTGGCCGGAATAGGTGGCAACGGCGAGCGGGTCGGTCTCCATCGCCATCAGCCGGGCGCTGCCGTCGGCGGCGATGCCGAGGATCAGCCGCAGCCCCGCCGCGCGCCCGTCGAAGATCCGCAGCCCGTCCTCGACCTCGATGACGCCCGGAAGGCTGCCACCCTCCAGCTCCAGCACCCAGCCGCCCGCCCCGTCGGGAGAGAGCCGTGCCGGACGGTCGACCTCGGTGCAGAGGCCGGCCTCGATGCAGGCCGCATCGAAGCGGCAGTCGAGCGGCCGGTCGGCCGCGGTGGTGCCGGCGCTCAGCGCCGTGGGGGCCAGTTCCGGGAGGGCGAGCGTCGCGACGGTCAGCGTCGCGAGGGTCTTGGGCAGGCGCATCCCCCTATCCTCCCAGAAAGCTGCGGCGCACTTCGGGATCGGCCAGAAGCGCCTGTCCGGTGTCGGTGAAGCGGTTGCGGCCCTGCACCAGCACATAGCCCTTGTCGGCGATCTCCAGCGCCTGGCGCGCGTTCTGCTCGACCATCAGGATCGAGATGCCGGTGCGGGCGACCTCGATGATCCGGTCGAAGAGCTCGTCCATGACGATGGGGGAGACGCCGGCGGTGGGCTCGTCGAGCATCAGCACGGTGGGCTGGGTCATCAGCGCCCGGCCCACGGCCACCTGCTGGCGCTGCCCGCCCGACAACTCTCCAGCGGCCTGCCGGCGCTTTTCGCGCAGGATCGGGAACAGGTCGAACACCTGTTCCATGGTGCCCGTGAAGTCGTCGCGCCGCAGGAAGGCGCCCATCTCGAGGTTTTCCTGCACCGTCAGCGACGGGAAGATGTTGTTGTTCTGTGGCACGAAGGCCATGCCCTCGGCGACCCGGGCCTGCGGGGTAAGCCGGGTGATCTCGCGCCCGTTCAGCCGCACATGGCCCTCGCGCAGGGGCAGCATGCCGAAGACGGCCTTCATCGCGGTCGATTTGCCGGCACCGTTGGGCCCGACGATCACGGCGATCTGGCCCCGTTCCACCGCGATGGTGCATTCGTGCAGGATGTCGGCGGCGCCGTAGCCGCCCGTCATCGCCTCGCCGATCAGGACGGGTTCGGCGCCGGGCACGGCCCGCGCCGCGGCCTCGGCGCTCATCCGCCGGCCTCCAGCGCCTTCTCCATGCTGCCCTCGGCCTTGACCTTGTTCTTGAGCCCGGTGCCCAGATAGGCCTCGATCACCGCCTCGTTGGCCTTGATCTGGGCGATGGTCCCCTCGGCGAGCACCTTGCCCTCGGCCATGCAGATCACCGGATCGCAGATGCGGGCGATGAAATCCATGTCGTGCTCGATCACCACGAAGGTATAGCCGCGTTCGGCGTTCAACCGCACGATGGCGTCGGCGATGGTGTTCAGCAGCGTCCGGTTCACCCCGGCGCCGACCTCGTCGAGAAAGACGATCTTGGCGTCGGTCATCATGGTGCGGCCGAGTTCCAGCAGCTTCTTCTGCCCGCCGGAGAGGTTGCCGGCCTTCTCCTCGGCGAGATGGCCGATGGTCAGGAACTCCATAACCTCGTCGGCGCGGGCCTGGATGCGCGCCTCTTCCTCGGCAACCGCGCCGCGGTGGAACCAGGCCGACCACAGGTTCTCGCCCGACTGGTTCGGCGGCACCATCATCAGGTTCTCGCGCACCGTCATGGTGTGGAACTCGTGGGCGATCTGGAAGGTGCGCAGCAGCCCCTTGCCGAAGAGCGCGTGCGGGGGCAGGCCGGTGATGTCCTCGCCTTCCATCAGCACCCGGCCCGAGGTGGGCGGCAGCACGCCCGCGATGACGTTGAAGAGCGTCGTCTTGCCGGCCCCGTTCGGCCCGATCAGCCCGGTGATCGAGCCCTTCGCGATCTCCAGCGTCGCGCCATCGACGGCATGGAAGCCGCCGAAATGCTTGTGCAGGTTCTCGACGCGGATCATGGCAGCGGCCCTGTCGGACAGGTGTCGGGTCGGCCCTTCGGCCGTGTGTTCGGTCGGTTTGGCAAGGGCCCGGGGCGCATGCACCCCGGGCCCTCGATCAGCCGTTTCGGGCCGGATCAGCGCATCTGGACGCGCACGAAGGCGCCGTCCTCGACGTTGTACTCCTCATAGGTGCCGGCGGCCTCGCCCGGGCCGATCAGCTCCACGTCGGTGGCGCCGACATAATCGACCTCGCCGCCCGCTTCGAGGATCTCGATGGCGCGGGCGAGTTCGCCCGGCAGGATCGGCTCGCCCGGAGCGTTGGCGACATTGAGGATGTTGGCCGCGATGCCCTCGGGCGTGGCCTCACCGGCGGCCACCGCCGCCAGCGCCAGCAGCGCCGCCGCGTCGTAGGACTGGCCGGTGAAGGAGGTGGTGCCGTCGAAGCCTGCCGCCTCGGCCAGCGCGCGGAAGCGGTCCATCCCGTCGCCCTCGGCCGAGG
>PUNI01000557.1 GCA_003551745.1 Paracoccaceae bacterium
CGCCAGAGGCGTCCGGGGCCTTTCTCCTCGCGTCGGCGCGCGAGCGCTGGCATGTCGCCGAGGCGCGACGCCGATCCATGCGGCTCGCCCGCGCCCGCGCCGCGCTGATCGAGGCGCGTCAGGCAGCGGCGCGGGAGGTTGGTCGCGCCGATGTGCTCCGGCGGCTCGCCGACAGACCGGCCTCGCATCCGCCCCGCAGGGATGACCCCTGACGCGGCCGGGGTCAGACGAAGCGGTTCCAGAGGTTCTCCAGCCGCTCCTGCCGGCCCGAGCGCGGCTCGGGGTTGATCCCCTCGGCCTCCACCCGCCCGGCGATGGCGGCAAGGTCGCCCTTGAGCATCGCCTGCGCCTCGGGGGCATCCCAGCCGGCATAGCGGGCGGCACGGGCCGCCTCGAGGCTGCCGTCCTCGATCAGGGCGGCGGCGGCCTTCAGCCCACGCGCGCAGACATCCATCGCGCCGACATGGGCCAGGATCAGATCCTCCGCGTCCAGCGACTGGCGCCGCAGCTTGGCGTCGAAATTCGTGCCCCCCGTGGTGAAGCCGCCCGCCCGCAGGATCTCGTAATAGGCCTTGGCGACCTCGGGCACGCTGTCGGGGAACTGGTCGGTATCCCAGCCCGACTGATAGTCGTTGCGGTTCATGTCGACCGAGCCGAAGACCCCGAGCGAGGCCGCCAGCGCGATCTCATGCTCGAAGGAATGCCCCGCAAGGATCGCGTGCCCCTGCTCGATGTTGAGCCTCACCTCGCCCTCCAGCCCGAAGCGCTGCAGGAAGCCGAAGACGGTGGCGACGTCGTAATCATACTGGTGCTTCGAGGGCTCCTGCGGCTTCGGCTCGACGAGGATCGCACCGTCGAAGCCGATCCGGTGCTTGTAGTCGACGACCATCGACAGGAAGCGCCCGGCCTGCTGGGCCTCCTGCGCAAGGTCGGTGTTGAGCAGCGTCTCGTAGCCCTCGCGCCCGCCCCAGAGCACGTAGTTCGCGCCGCCGAGCCGGTGGGTGGCGTCCAGGCAGGTCTTCACCGTGGCGGCGGCGAAGGCGAACACGTCGGGGGCGGGGTTGGTCGCGGCGCCGGCCATCCAGCGGCGGTGGGTGAAGAGGTTCGCCGTGCCCCAGAGAAGCTTCGGCCCCCCCGCGGCCATCTTCTCGCCGATGTAGTCCACCATCGCCATCAGGTTGCGGGTGTTCTCGGCGAAATCCGAGCCTTCGGGGCGTACGTCGACGTCGTGAAAGCAGAAGAACGGCTGGCCGAGGATGCGGAACATCTCGAAGGCGGCGTCGGCCTTCATCCGGGCATGGTCCATGCTGTCGCCGAACCAGGGCCGCTGGAAGGTCGGCCCGCCGAAGGGGTCGGTACCGGGCCAGGCAAGGCTATGCCACCAGGCGACGGCGAAGCGCAGGTGATCCTCCAGCCGCTTGCCCAGCACCATCTCATCGGGGTCGTAGTGGCGGAAGGCGAAGTCCGTCTCTGCTCCGGGGCCCTGATAGGCGATCGCGGGGATGTCCTGGAAATAGCCGGTCATGTGAGCTCCCTGATGGCGGTGCGGGCGGCGACATGGCGCGCATGGCCGTCGTCGAAGGCGGCCGCGAGCGCGGCGTCGGGCGCGATCTCGCGGGCGATCTCGGGGGGCTGCGCGAGCTCCGCGCCGGCGCCGGTGGCGGCCATCATGCCCAGCCGGGCCGCGCCGAAGGCCGCCCCGAAGTCGCCGGCGACCGGCAGCCGCACCGGCACCCCGAGGGCGGTCGCGATGAGGGCGAGCCAGTAGTCCGAGCGGGCGCCGCCGCCGGCGGCGATCAGGCTCTCCAGCCGCGTTCCGGTGGCGGCCAGGGCATCGCGGCAGTCCCGCAGCGCGAAGGTCACGCCTTCCAGCACGGCCCGGGTGGCCGCTGGCCGGTCGGTGGCATGGCCCAGACCGAGGAAGGCACCGCGGATCGCCGCGTCGTTCAGCGGCGTGCGCTCGCCGCCGAGATAGGGCAAAAACAGCGTGCGCCCGGGCGCCTGCAGGGGGCCCAGCGTTGCGGTGAGATCCGCGACATCGGTGCCGGCGAGGCGGGCAAACCAGTTCAGCGCATCGGTGGCGGCAAGGATCACGCCCATCTGGTGCCAGCGCGCGGGCAACGCGTGGCAGAAGCTGTGCACCGCGGTCTCGGGAGCCGGGGCATAGCCGTCGTTCGCCGCGAAGAGCACGCCCGACGTGCCGAGGCTGACGAAGGCCTGCCCGGCATGGACCACCCCCATCCCGATGCCGGTGGCCGCATTGTCGCCGCCGCCGCCCGCGACGTCGACGCCTGCCGGAAACCCCCAGCGCTGCGCCAGCCCGCCGCGCAGCCGGCCCGAGACCTCGGCGCCCTCCACCAGCCGCGGCATCTGCGCCTCGGACAGCCCGGTCGCCGCCAGCAGATCGCGCGACCAGCACCGCCGTCCGGTGTCGAGCCAGCTGGTGCCGGCAGCGTCGGACATCTCGGACACCGCTTCGCCGGTCAGCCAGAGCCGCAGATAGTCCTTGGGAAGCAATACCAGCGCGACCCGGGCGAAGAGCTCGGGCTCATGCCGCGCCACCCAGACCAGCTTGGGGGCGGTGAAGCCGGGGAACACGATGTTGCCGGAAATCTCGCGAAAGCGCGGGTCGGCGTCGAGCTCGGCGGCCTCCGCCGCGCTGCGGGTGTCGTTCCAGAGGATGCAGGGGCGCAGAACCGCGTGGCTTGCGTCCAGCAGCGTGGCGCCGTGCATCTGTCCCGACAGGCCGATGCCCCGCACGGCGCCCAGCCCGGGGCCGGCGGCGAGCTCGTCCAGCACCGCCTCGGCGGCAGCGAGCCAGCCGGCCGGCGCCTGCTCGGACCACCCGCTGTGCGGCCGGCTGACGCTCAGCGGCGCGACCGCCTCCGCGACGACGGTCTGCGCTTCGTCGATGAGCAGCCCCTTGAGCCCGGAGGTCCCAAGATCGAGCCCGAGATACATCCACCTCCCCCGTCGCAGCCTCCCCCTTGCCCCAATGCAGGAGGCGGGCGGCGCTTTCAAGGCACCGGAGGGATCAGCTCCAGAACGAGGGGAAGGGCTTCTCGCGGGCCGGCCCTTCCCCGGCCATGTCGCGCAGCGCCGCGATGCGGTTCGACGTGGCCGGATGGGTGGAGAACAGGCTGTCGTGGGCGTGGGCGTGCAGCGGGTTGATGATGAACATGTGCGCCGTGCCCGGGTTGCGCTCGGCCGAGTTCATGTCGATGCGCCGGGCGAAGGCGTCGATCTTCTCCAGCGCGGCCGCGAGCCACATCGGCTGGCCGCAGATCTCGGCGCCCACCTCGTCGGCCTTGTACTCCCGGGTGCGGCTGATCGCCATCTGCACGATGCCGGCAGCCAGCGGCGCGAGGATCGCCACCGCCAGCGTGCCGATCAGCCCCATCGGGCGGTCGCGCCCCCCGAAGAAGAGGGCGAAATTGGCCAGCAGCCCGATCGCCCCGGCAAGCGTGGCCGTGATCGTCATCAGCAGCGTGTCGCGGTTCTTGATATGCGCCAGCTCATGGGCCATCACGCCGGCGAGTTCTTCGCGCGACAGCCGCTGCATCAGCCCGGTGGTGGCGGCGACGGCCGCGTTTTCGGGGTTGCGGCCAGTGGCGAAGGCGTTGGGCTGGTCGGTCTCGATGATATAGACCTTCGGCATCGGCAATTCGGCCCGGCGCGCCAGATCCTCTACCATCCGCACGAGGTCCGGCGCGCTGCGGGCGTCCACCTCGCGGGCGCCGTGCATGGACAGCACCATCTTGTCCGAACCCCACCAGGCGAAGCCGTTCATGGCGGCGGCGATGACGAGAGCGATGATGAGCCCCTGCTCGCCGCCGATGAGCAGGCCCACGAAGCCCACCAGTGCCGTCAGCGTCGCCATCAGGACGGCGGTGCGCGCGAAAGCCATCTCAACCCCTCCGCAAGACTGTTTCCCCGACCGTTCAGATGGGCGATTTCACCCAGCCCCGCAAGATGGTTGTCACGGCAGCAGGACGGTGCAGCCCGTGGTGCGGCGCGCCTCCAGCGCCCGATGCACCTCGGCCGCCTCGGCCAGCGGCGCCCGCCAGTTCACCCGCAGATCGACGGCACCGGTGCCGATGATGTCGAACAGCGCGGCCGCAGCGCGCGGAAGCCAGCCCGGCCGGGCGATGTGATGGAACACCGAGGGGCGGGTGAGCTTCAGCGATCCGCGCGCCAGATGGGCGATGCGGACCTGATCGGGCGCGCCCGAGGACTGGCCGAAGCTAACCAGTGTGCCGAAGTTGGCAAGACAGTCGAGCGAGCCCATGATGGTGTCGGCGCCGACGCTGTCATAGACGGCGGCAACCCCGGACCCGTCGGTGATCTCCCGCACGCGGGCGACGAAATCCTCGGCGCGATAGTCGATAACCGCGCCGTATCCGTGCGCGGCGGCGAGCGCGCATTTCTCGGCCCCGCCCGCGGTGCCGATGGCGCGCACGCCACGGGCCTTCAGCCACTGGCCGAGGATCAGCCCGACCCCCCCGGCCGCCGCATGCACCAGCACCGTGTCGCCCTCGCGCACGTGATAGCTGTCGTGGATCAGGTAGTGCGCCGTCAGCCCCTTGAGCATCGCCGCGGCGGCCTGCTCGTCGGAGATGCCGTCGGGGATCGGCACCAGCCGGTCGGCGGGGGCCTGCGACACCGGCTCACCGAAAGGTATGGTAACCTGCTCGCCGGTGCGCTCGACACA
>PUNI01000061.1 GCA_003551745.1 Paracoccaceae bacterium
AGCGCATAGGTGTAGACCGAGTTCTGCAAGACCTGCGCGAAGAGGCGGGTCCAGATCACCTCGACGGCCAGCGTCGCGAAGCCCGACAGGAAGGCCACCGCCCAGAGCCCCCGCGGCAGCGGCACGACCGGCGTTGGCCCGCTCTCCCGCAGCGGCGGCGCCACCGGCCCCGCCCGCCGCGCCAGCGCGAGGGCCGCCAGCCCGACGGCGATGTCGGTGCCGACCGCCAGCAGATAGGCGCCCGAGAAGCCCAGCCACACCGGCAGCACGAAACCCGCGGCCAGCGCGCCCACCGCCCCTCCGGCAGTGTTGAGCGCATAGAGCGCCGAACCCAGCCGCCCCAGCCCCTCGGGCGTGCGCACCACATGCTGGCCGATCAGCGGCAGCGTGCCGCCCATCAGGATCGCCGGCGGCAGCAGGATCGTCGCCGCCACCAGGGCCTTGGCGCCGGTCTCCAGCGCCGGGGTGCCCTCCACCGCGGCCTGCAGCGCCGGGTAGAGAGCGAAATACGCATCGGCCACCAGGAAATGTCCCAGCGCCGTCAGCCCCACGCCGATCTCGACCCAGCCGAACACCGCCAGCGGGCGCGCCAGCCGCCCCGCCAGCCGCCCGAAGAGCCAGCCCCCCAGCGCGATCCCGGCAAAGAAGATCGCGATGGTCAACGCCGCAGCCTCGGCGGTGGAGCCGAAGAGCAGCCCCAGCTCGCGAACCCACAGCACCTGATAGACCAGCGCCGCCGCCCCCGAGAGCACGAACAGCGCCCCCAGCAAGTGCAGATGGCGCGGCGGCATGGGCAGGCTCCGGTGTGGGACGGGCTTGCGTTACTTTGTAACCTCCGCGACCGCAAGGCGTCGGGCCAGACCCGACCGGACGCCCGGGCCATCGCTGCCTGCAGGGGTGGCGGTTCCGGGCGATGCGCAGGGAGGCTGCGCCCGGTCAGCCGAGGATTTTGGCTTCCCGCGCGGCCGGCTTCAGACGCCGGGCGAGCGCGGCGATGTGGGCAGGGCCAATCTCGCAGCAGCCGCCGATGGTCTCGGCGCCCAGATCGGCCCAGTGTGCGGCGAAGCCGGCATAGCGGTCGGGGCCGACATCCTGCCTGGCTTCCAGAACATCGACCGTGGCGCCGATGCGGTCGAAGCGCGGGTCGATGCGGGCGAAGCCGTTGGCGTAGGCGCCAAAGGGCAGGCCCATCTGCGCTAGAATAGGCAGGCCCTGCGACACCGCTTCGGGGACCGAACAGTTCAGCAGCACGCGCTCGGGCCGAAACTCCGAAAGGAGCGGCGCCACCTCGGCCAGCGCCTCGCCCGAGCGCAGGCGGGTGCCATCCTCGTCGGCCACGCTGAGCGCTAGCCAGACCGGCTTGCCCGTGATGCCCGCGCCCATCAGCCCGCCCCGCGCCTGTGCGACCGAGGACATCGTCTCCAGCAGCAGCACATCCGCCACGCGGGCCTGGAGCGCGCCGATGCGGGCGTAGGTCTCGGCCGCCTGTTCGGGCGGCGGCGCGCGATCTGGTCGGTAGGAAAACCCGAGTGGCCCAAGCGAGCCCGCCACGAGCCCGCCGCCAGCGGCGTCGCGCGCCCGGGCAGCGAGGCCGCAGGCGATGTCTGTCAGCGCCTCCAGACGGTCCTCCAGCCCGTGCGGGGCCAGCCGGTCGGGCAGCACGGCATAGGTGTTCGCAGTCGCCACCTCGGCGCCGGCGTCGAAGAAATCCCGGTGCACGGCGGCCACCAGTGCGGGCGCATCCAGCAGCGCTTGGGTCGACCACAGCGGCGTCGCCCGCCCGGCGCGGCGCACCAGTTCCTGCCCCATGCCCCCGTCGAGAATCGTGATGGCCATAACGCGTCCTCCCCTGTCCTGCCCGGCAGGTAAGGGGCGGGTGGCCCGCGTCCAACACCAGAGGGCGACGCGCCGCGACACGCCCGGCGCCCGCGCTCGACGACCCCCGCGCGGCTGGGGTCGCAAAAGGCCGGAATTGCGCCGCTGCCGAGACATCCTCACCGTCCGGCGCGTGCAAAACGGCAGGTTTCCGGGGCGCATGGCCAAGGGTCGGGCCGGGCATCAGCGAGGGCCGCATGTTTCAGGTCATGGCGGGCGTCTGGGCGCTTCTGCTCGGCATCGTGCTGATCATGCTCGGCAACGGCATGCACTTCACGCTGATCGGCCTGCGCGGCGGCCTCGAGGGCTTCTCGTCGACCGAGCTGGCGATCGTCACTTCCGGCTATTTCGTGGGCTTCCTGTCAGGCGCACGTTACGCGCCTGTTCTGATCCGCCGCGTCGGGCATGTGCGCGTCTTTGCCGCACTGGGTAGCTTCATGTCTGCGGGTCTGATTGCCTTCACGCTGGTGGTCGAGCCCTGGTCCTGGACGATCCTGCGGGTGCTGCTGGGCTTCTGCATGTCGGGCATCTATGTCGCCGCCGAAAGCTGGCTCAACAACGCCGCCACCAACCAGACCCGGGGCAAGGTGCTGTCGGCCTACATGATCTGCCAGACCCTGGGGATCATCGGCGCGCAGGGACTGCTGACGCTGGGCGATGCAGCGACCTCGGCGCTGTTCATCGGGGCCTCGATCCTCGTCTCGATCTCCTTCGCGCCGATCCTGCTGTCGATCAGCCCGGTCCCGGCGGTGGAGGTCGCCCGGCCGATGAGCCTGCGCAAGCTCTTCTCGAGTTCGCCGCTGGGAACCGTGGGGATCTTCCTGCTGGGCAGCGTCTATGCCACCCAGGCCGGGATGGGGGCGGTCTATGGCACGCAGATCGGGCTGACCGCCGCGCAGATCGCGCTGTTCGTGGCGATGCTCTTCGCTGGCGCGCTGGTGCTGCAATACCCCATCGGCTGGCTCTCCGACCAGATCGACCGGCGCAAGCTCATCTTCGGGGCGGCCCTGATGGGCGGCACCGCCTGCTTGGCGGGATGGCTCGCGGGCGGCGGGCTCGGCGCACTGCTGGCGGCGGCCTTCTTCGCCGGCGGGGTGACGACACCACTCTATGCGCTCTTTCTTGCCTACACCAACGACTATCTCGACGCCGCGGACATGCCGGCGGCCTCGGGCGGGCTGGTCTTCACCTTCGGGCTGGGCGCCATCGTGGGCCCGCTGGCGACCGGCTGGGCGATGGAGAGCATCGGGCCGCAGGGCTTCTGGATGGTGCTGGCGGCCACCTTCGGCGCGATCGCGCTCTATGCGCTCTACCGAATGGGTCGGCGCGCCGCCGCCCCGGCGGCCGAGACGGAAAGCTACCTCGGCGTCGTCCCGACCTCCTCCCCTGTCGCGGTGCAGGCGGCCGGGGAATGGGCGGCCGAACAGGCCGATGCCGGGCGCGAGGAGGAGGCGACACCCTGAGCATGGACCCGACCGCATCCGGGCGGATAGGCACACCGCCGCAGGGCCGGAAGCGGTTCTGCCAACGGGCGCGGTGCCCGGCTTGGCAGAGGGCGGCCGGGCGCCACCACGGCAAAGGGCCGCGCCGGGCCGGCGTGACGCCGATCGCGGCATCGCGCCCGGCGCGGCGGGCCGGCCCTGCCTTGACTCCCCCTGACCGAACCTTTTTCTTGAAGCCATGACGCGGCCCCGGGGAGCGGGGTCGCGCACAGGAACCGGAACAAACCCAGAAAGCCAGGGAGGCTTCATGAACAAGATGCTCCTATCCGGTGTGGCCGCGGCCGCAGTGCTCGCCACGGGCGCCGCACAGGCCCAGGACCAGACCTTCATCGCCATCGGCACCGGCGGCGTGACCGGCGTCTACTATCCCGCGGGCGGCGCGATCTGCCGGCTCGTCAACCGCGACCGCGCCGAGCACGGCATCCGCTGCGGCGTGGAATCGACCGGTGGGTCGATCTTCAACCTCAACGCGCTCCGCGAGGGCGAGCTCGAGTTCGGCATCGTCCAGTCCGATTGGCAGTACCACTCCTTCAACGGCACCTCGCAGTTCGAGGATCAGGGCCCGCACGAGGAGCTGCGCGCGGTCTTCTCGCTGCATCCCGAGCCGTTCACCGTGGTTGCCCGGGCCGATGCCGGCATCTCCACCTTCGAGGATCTCGAAGGCAAGCGGGTCAACATCGGCAACCCGGGCTCGGGCCAGCGCGCCACCATGGACGTGGTGATGGACGCCATGGGCTGGACGACCGACATCTTCAGCCAGGCGACGGAACTGCCGCCGGGCGAACAGGCGCTGGCGCTGTGCGACAACAACGTCGATGCCATCGTCTACACCGTCGGCCACCCCTCGGGCGCCATCCAGGAGGCCACCACCGCCTGCGACACCGTGCTGGTGACGGTCGACAACGACGCCATCCGCGCGCTGGTCGATGACCGCGACTATTACCGCATGGCCACCATCCCGGGCGGGATGTATCGCGGCACCGATGCCGACGTCACCACCTTCGGTGTCGGCGCGACCTTCGTCAGCTCGACCGATGTGGATGACGAGATCGCCTATCAGGTGACCCGCGCGGTGATCGAGAACCTCGACACCTTCAAGGGTCTGCACCCGGCGCTGGAGATCCTCGAGGCGGAGACGATGGTCACCGACGGCAACTCGGCCCCGCTGCACCCGGGTTCCGAGCGCTTCTATCGCGAGGCCGGTCTGCTGGACTGACCCGCGCGGCGCCCGCATGACGGGCGCAACGGCAACGGGGCGACGCGCAGGGCATTGCGCGTCGCCCTTTCCTTTTGCCTCGCCCTGCCCTGCTGGCTAAGCTGCCCGGAAGCG
>PUNI01000602.1 GCA_003551745.1 Paracoccaceae bacterium
AGGGCGCCGTGGTCACCGTGCTCAGCCTCACGCCCGGTCCGGGCCGCCTGCGGACGACCTTCCGGCCGCCCGGCTACTGGCACGTCACGGCCGGCTCCTGGGCGAAGACGGTCGGGAACCGCCGCCAGCCGCGCGGAGTCGGGTCCGCCCTGAAAGGCGAGATTGCGCGTCTGGAGGGTGTCCGCCCGGTCGATACGCTTCTGGGCTGATTCCGTCAGCAGAGCCCGACCTGCGGACAAGGCTCCGGACGCGAGCCGCAGCGGCAGGCTGGCAATCCGCCTCCACAACGTGCATGGTCTCCACATAGTAGTAGGAGTATCGTGATGACGCGACGGGTGACCAAGGCGGTCTTTCCGGTGGCGGGCATGGGCACGCGCTTTCTGCCGGCTACCAAGGCGGTGCCGAAGGAAATCCTCACGCTCGTGGATCGCCCGCTGATCCAGTACGCCATCGACGAGGCGCGTGCGGCGGGAATCACCGAGTTCATCTTCGTGACCTCGCGGGGCAAGAGCGCGCTGGAGGACTATTTCGACCTTGCACCGGAGCTCGAATCGAAGCTGGAGAAATCCGGCAAGACCGAGCTTCTGGAGATCCTGCGCTCGACCAACATGGAAAGCGGTGCCATTGCCTATATCCGCCAGCATCAGGCGCTCGGGCTGGGGCATGCGGTATGGTGCGCCCGGCGCCTCATCGGCGACGAGCCTTTCGCCGTGATCCTGCCCGACGACGTGATTTCGGCCGAGGTGCCCTGTCTGCAGCAGATGGTGGAGGCCCATGCCGAAACCGGCGGCAACATGGTCGCCGCGATGGAGGTGCCGCGCGAGAAGGTGTCGGCCTACGGGGTGCTCGATGTCGCCGAGGTGCGCGGCCGGGTGCTCAAGGTGCGCGGAATGGTCGAGAAGCCTCCGGTCGACAAGGCACCCTCCCAGCTTGCGGTCATCGGCCGCTACATTCTGACGCCGAAGGTGCTCGAGAACCTTGGCCAGATGCGGAAGGGCGCCGGCGGCGAGATCCAGCTGACCGACGCCATTGCGGCCGAGATCGGCAGCAGCGACGGGATCTACGGGCTGCGCTTCCAGGGACAGCGATTCGACTGCGGCTCGAAGGCCGGCTTCCTGCAGGCGACGCTGGCCTTCGGGCTCGCGCGGCCGGACCTGCGCGACGACCTCATGGAATTCGTGGAAGACGTGGTCGCCGCACGCCGCGCCGCCCAGTAACCGTCATACCGTCCGGCCGGACCGGTCAGGCCGCCTTGCTGGCTTCGCCCTCGGTCAGGATGGCGTGCAGCGTGACGGGATCGGTATTGGCGCGCAGCTTGGCGCAGCGGTCCGCGTTCCGCATCGTCCGCGACACCAGCGCCAAGGCCTTGAGGTGCTCTACCCCCGCCTCGCGGGGGGCGAAGAGCGCGAAAACCAGATCGACGGGTTGCCGGTCGACCGATCCGAAGTCGAGCGGCCGTTCCAGCCTGAAGAAAACGCCCACCACGCGATCGAGCCCGTCGATGCGGGCATGCGGCAGTGCGATTCCGTGGCCGACACCGGTCGGCCCGAGACCCTCGCGTTCCTGCAGGGCATCCACCGCCTGCGCAGGATCGATCCCGTACATCCCGGCCGCCACCTCGGCGAGATCCTGAAACAGCCGCTTCTTGCTGGTCAGGTGAGCGACGACGCGCACCGCATCCGCCGTGATGAGGTTCGAAATCTGCATGGCGATCCTCGGGTCGGAAAGTCTGGGAGTTCAGGCAGCGCAGCGCCCTGCCCTGCGCGCCCTGATGCGCGAACTCGGCCGATGCGCTCAGCGGCTCTCCTGCGGGTCGATCCAGCCGAAATTGCCATCGTCGCGGCGGTAGACCACGTTCACGCCCCCGTGGCGTTCGTTGCGGAAGACAAGAACCGGCGCTTCGGAAAGCTCCATCTGCATCACGGCCTCTCCGGCTGAAAGCTTCGGGATCCGGGTCTCCATCTCGGCGATGATGACCGGCTGAAGGCTGTCGGGCTCGGTGTCCTCCTGATGCTCCGACGCGGCCAGCACATAGCTTGCCCCGGCCCCGAATTCAACCGGCTGGGCCCGGGTCCGGTGATGGTCCTTGAGGCGGCGCTTGTAGCGGCGGAGCTGCTTTTCCATCTTCTCGCGGCAGGCCTCGAAAGCGCCATAGATCTCGGTCGCCTGGGCCCTGGCCTGCGCCGTCAGCCCCGTCGACAGATGGACGGTGGCCTCGCAGACGAACTGATGGGCGTTGCGTGAAAACACCACGATCGCATCGGTCGGCCGCTGGGCGTATTTTTCAACCGCGGCGTCGAGGCCGTCCCGCACATGGGTCTGCAGGGCGCTGCCGACGTCGATCTGCTTGCCGCTGATCTGGTATCGCATGTTGCCTCCTCCGGCTCACGGCCGCGGGCCGGCGTCGTCCGGCCCGGCGCTTAAGGGCCTGCGGGTCTGTCCGCCGTTCATCCCGGCCTCGCCCGTGCGCGCCGCGGCCGCGCGAAGGCGCATCTGGCGTCGGCGTTGGTGAGAGGAGGGAACACGCATCCATTGGCGGTATTTGGTGACGGTCCGTCGTGCGATGTCAACGCCCTCGGCGGCCAGAGCCGCACGGATCGCCGCATCCGACAGCGGGGTCCCCGGCGGTTCGTCGGCGATCAGCCGCGCGATTCGGCGGCGCACCACGAAGCCCGACAGCGCCGGACCCTGCGCCTGCGGCAGCGGAGCCGCGAAGAAGCGCGACAGCGGATAGACCCGACCCTCCGCCTCGATCGCCTTGCCGGCGACAGCACGGCCCACGGTGGAGGGGTGCACCCCGAGATCGGCGGCCGCGGCGGCGCGGCTGAGGGGGCGCAGGTGATCGGGGCCGAGGGAAAAGAACTCGGCCTGCGCCGTGACGATCCAGGCGCCGAGGCGCAGGAGCGTTGCGCCACGCGCGGCGATCGCCGCGATCAGCGCCTCGGCCCGGGCGCGGAACTCCGCGCCCGGCGCATCTCGGGCCGTGTGGGCTGCCAGCGCGGCATCGAGCGCCAGTTGCGGGCGCGCCAGCCGGGTCAGATCAACCGAGAGGGTGCCGTCGGCCGCCTTCGTCACGCGCAGATCGGGCAGCAGGGCGGACGCGGCGGCCGGGGACGGCACAACCGGATGCGGGACCAGTTGCGGCAGCAGCGCGCCAATCGCCTCGAGGTCGGCCCGGGCAAGCCCCAGCGCGCGCCGGAGGCTGCGCCAGTCCTGGGCCACGAAGGCCTCGAGATGCACCACCACCTGCGCGGCCAGATCGGCGGCGACCCCGCGATCGACCAGTTGCAGGGCCAGGCATTCCGACAGGCTTCGCGCCCCGACGCCAGCCGGCTCGCAGTCCTGCAGGGCGGCCAGCCCGGCTTCGGCCAGCGCCTGCGGAATGCCGATCTCGCCTGCAATCTCGTCCAGATCGGTGTCGAGATAGCCGTCGTCACGCAGCTCCCCGGCCAGGTATTCGGCCACAGCACGGACCTCGGGCGCCAGCGGCATCAAGCCGATCTGGCGGCGCAGATCGGCCACCAGCGACGGCGTCTCGACGAGGAAGTCGGCGCCGCCGCCCGCGTCCTGCGGCCCGTGTTGCCTGAAGACCAGATAGGGGTTCTCGGCGGCGGCACGGGCAAGCTCGGCCTGCAGATCGGCCAGCGGCATCCGCAGCACGTTCAGCGATGTGCGGAGGGACGGGGCCAGACCGATGCCGACCCGCTGCCGGAGCCCGAGCTTGGGTGAGAGGCTCATCCCCGCGCTCCAGGTTGCCGGTCAGCCGAGACGGAAGCCCTGCCCCAGATAGACGCGCCGCACGTTGTCATCGCCGACGACCTCCTCGGCGGTGCCGCTCATCAGCACCCCGCCATCATAGAGTATGTAGGCCCGATCCACGATCTCCAGGGTCTCTCGCACATTGTGGTCGGTGATCAGCACGCCGATGCCGCGGCGGCGCAGGTCGCCGACCAGACCGCGGATATCGCCGACCGCGATCGGGTCGACCCCGGCGAAGGGCTCGTCGAGCAGGAGATACTTCGGATCCGCCGCCAGACAGCGCGCGATCTCCACCCGCCGGCGTTCGCCGCCGGACAGCGCCAGGGCCGGCGCCCGACGCAGATGGGTGATCGAGAACTCCGACAGCAGCTCCTCCAGCCGATCCTGCCGACGGCGCCGGTCGCGCTCTGAGATCTCCAGCACCGCGAGGATGTTGTCCTCCACGTTGAGGCCGCGGAAGATCGACATTTCCTGCGGCAGATAGCCGATGCCGAGGCGGGCGCGGCGATACATCGGCAGGCCGGTCGCGTCGCGGCCGTCGATCGTGACGGTGCCCGCCTCGGGCGTGATCAGCCCGGCGATGGCATAGAAACAGGTGGTCTTGCCGGATCCGTTCGGGCCGAGCAGCGCCACCACCTCGCCGCGGCCCAGATCCAGGCTCACGTCCCGGATCACCGGGCGCCGGCGATAGCTCTTGCGCAGATGGCGCGCGGCGAGACCGGCCGTGCCGGGGGTCGCGCTGAGGGCCGGCTGGCTCATGGGCGCGCCTGCGGCAGGATCACCGACCGCACGCGCCCCTCCATTCGGCCGGTGCCGGTGTCGAGGTTCACCACCAGCCGGTCGCCGGCGAGCGCGCTGCCGCCCTGGGTAAGCAGCACGTCGCCGGTCAGCGTGACGGTGCCGACGTCGAGGTCATAGACCGCCTCCGCGGCTTCGGCGG
>PUNI01000197.1 GCA_003551745.1 Paracoccaceae bacterium
CAGCACGTCCGGCACCAGCAGGAGCGGGGCATCGGCCGGCACGCCGCCCGGAACCCGCGCCACCATGGCCGCCGCCGCGCCACGGGCCAGCGCATCGGCGACGAAGTCGTGCCCGTCGCGGGCCGCAGTCAGCGCCACGAACAGATCGCCCGGCTGCAGCGTGCGCGTATCGATCGACACGCCGGTCGCGGCCCAGTCGCCCTGCGCCCGGCCACCTGTCGCTTCCGCGGCGGCGCGCGCCGTCCACAGCGCGCTCAACGCTGCGCCCCATCGAGAGCCGCCACCGCGATGCTGGCCTGCTCGGCGTCGTCGAAGGGATAGGTGGTCGGGCCGACGATCTGGCCGGTCTCGTGCCCCTTTCCCGCGATCAGCAGCGCGTCGCCGGGCTCCAGCGCGTCTATGGCACGCAGGATCGCCTCCGCCCGGTCGCCCACCTCATGGGCGTCGGGGCAGGCCGCGAGGATGGCGGCGCGGATGGTGGCGGGATCCTCGGACCGGGGATTGTCATCGGTCACGAACACCAGATCGGCATGCCGCGCCGCCTCGTGCCCCATCAGCGGGCGCTTCTCGCGGTCACGGTCGCCGCCGGCCCCCAGGACCACCACCAGCCGGCCGAGGACATGCGGCCGGAGTGCGGCGAGCGCCGTGGCCACCGCCGCCGGGGTGTGCGCGTAGTCCACAAACACCGGCGCCCCGTTGGCGCGCGTCGCCACATGCTGCATGCGGCCGCGCACGGTCACCAGCCGCGGCAGGGACGCGAAAACGGCTTCGGCTTCGGCGCCCGCTGCAATGGCCAGACCCGCCGCCACCAGCACATTCTCCGACTGAAAGGCCCCGATCAGCCCGAGCCGGACCTGGACGGGTCGGGCTTTCCACGCAAAGCGCAGGATCTGCCCGGTGGGCTCGGGTCGCTGGGCAAGCAGGCGCAGATCGGCCGCCTCGCTGCGACCGACGCACAGCAGGGCCTGCCCCCGCGCGTTGGCGATGGCGGCCATATCGGGCCCGCGCGGATCGTCGAGATTGATCACCGCCGCCCCCTCCTCTGGCAGAATACGCGCGAAAAGTCCCGCTTTCGCAGAGAAATAGGCGTCGAAGCTGCCGTGATAGTCGAGGTGGTCCTGACTGAGATTCGTAAAGGCCGCCGCCGCCAGCCGCACCGCATCGAGCCGCCGCTGGTCGAGCCCGTGGGAGGAGGCTTCCATCGCCACGTTGCTCACCCCCGCCGCCGACATCTCGGCGAGAAGGCGGTGCAGGGTCAGCGTGTCGGGCGTGGTGTGCGCCAGCGGGGCCGACCACGCACCCTCGATGCCGGTGGTGCCGAGGTTGACGGCAGACAGCCCCAGCGCCGCCCAGATCTGCCGGGTGAAACTGGCCACCGAGGTCTTGCCGTTGGTGCCGGTGACCGCGACGATCGTCTCGGGCTGTGCCTCGAACCAGAGCGCCGCGGCGAAGGCGAGCACCTGACGCGGATCCTCCGCGACCACCAGCGGGACGGCGGAGGCAGCGCCGGACTGGGCGGCGATGGCCGCGCCCTCGGCATCGGTCAGGATCGCCGCGGCGCCGCGGCGCAGGGCCGTACCGACATGGCAGGCGCCATGCTCGCGGCTGCCCGGCAGGGCCGCGAACAGCTCGCCGGGCCGAACCGCGCGGCTGTCGAGCGCCAGGCCGGTGACCGCGGCCTCCCAGCCGCCGCGGGCTGACAGCCCGAGTTCGCCCAGCGATTTCCGGATGTCCGCCACCACCACCCCATGCGCCTCAGTTGCGCACGCGTGTTATCCCATCGGCCGTGCCGGCCGCAATCTCGGGCCGCATGCCGAGCAGCGGCGCGATCCGGCGCACGATCTCGCCGGCGACAGGCACCGCCGTCCATCCTGCGGTGCGGCGGGCCTCCACGCCCGAGGTCTCGACCGGTTCGTCCAGTGCCACCGCCAGGACATATTCGGGATCGGACATGGGAAAGGCGCCGACGAAGCTCGCGATGACCCTGCCGCTGTAATAGCCGCCGCCGCTGCGGCGCGGCTTGTCGGCCGTGCCGGTCTTGCCGCCAACCTGATAGCCCGCGACATTCGCCATCGTGGCGGTTCCGCGCGCCACCGTCTCGCGCATCATCGCCCGCATCGCGTCCGATGTCTCGGGACGCAGGATGCGGGCGCCCGGTTCGCTGCGCGGCCGGCGCAGCAGCGTGGGCTCCACCCGCGTGCCGCCGTTCACGAGCGTCGCGTAGGCTGCGGCGAGATGCAGCGGGCTGACCGACAGCCCGTGCCCGTAGGAGATCGTCAGCATCGAGAGTTCCGACCAGTTGTCGCGCGGGAAGAGCGGGCGTGCGTTCGGCGCCTCGGTCAGCTCCACCGGCAGCGGTTCCAGCAGGCCGAGTTGGCCGAGGAAATCGCGCTGCGCCTCGACACCCATCTTCTGCGCGATCCGCGCCGTGCCGATGTTGGAGCTGTGAATGAAGATGTCGGCGACAGTCTGCTCGGGCCCGCGGGGCCGGAAGTCGGTGATGCGGAAGCGGCCCCAGCGGAGCGGCCCGCGGGTGTCGATGACGCTCTGGGGGTGCACCAGTCCGCGATCGATCGCCTGCGCGACCGGGAAGGCCTTGAGCACCGATCCCAGCTCGTAGACCCCCTGCACCGCGCGGTTGAAGAGCGGGCTGTCGGCGGGATCGCCCTCCACCAGCGGATTGGGACGATGATTCGGATCGAAGTCGGGCAGGGAGACGAGCGCGAGGATCTCGCCGGAGTGCGCATGCATCAGCACCGCCGCCGCGCCCTTTGCATCCAGAAGGCGCACGCCCCCTTCCAGCACCTCGGTGATGGCGGCCTGCAGCGACAGGTCGATCGAAAGGCGCAAGGGCTTGCCGCCATTCGCCGGATCGCGCAGCACCTCGTCGAACACGCGCTCCACGCCGGCAACGCCGATCACCTCGGCCGCGCGCACGTCCTCGCGCCCGAACCCGGCCCCGCCGAGGACATGGGCGGCCATGCGTCCGTTGGGGTAGAGCCGCATCTCGCGCGGCCCGAAGAGCAGACCTGGCTCGCCGATGTCGTGCACCTGCTGGATCTGCTCGGGCGACAGTCTCCGCTTGACCCAGAGAAACCGGCGTCCCGGCGCGGTGAAGCGGGCATGGAGCCGTTCTTCCTCGAGATCCGGAAAGATGCGGGCCAGTTCGCGGGCCGCCCGCGCCGGGTCGATCATCTGCTGCGGCTGGGCATAGAGTGAATGCGTCAGCATGTTGGTGGCGAGCAGGCGCCCCTGGCGATCGACGATGTCGGCCCGGTTGGCGCTGATACCGTCGGCGGCCGGGCGGGCGGCGACGGTGGGCTCCGCGGGGGCACTGGCCGCCTCCATCCCCATGCGGGCGCCCAGGATGCCGAAGGCCAGAAAGAAGGTCGCGGCCAGCACCAGAAGCCGGCCCTCGGCGCGGGCGTGCGCCTGCGCACGGGCCGCTTCGGCGCGCAGTCGCAGGTTCTCGCGCTCGATCGCGTCGGGGTTCTCGCCGCGCGCACGGGCGTCGAGGATCCGGGCCAGTGGCCGCAGCGGCCTTCGGGTCACAGCTGCTCCTCCCCATCGGACGTGAACCGGGCATGGGTCTCGATCAGCGGGCCGAGAAAGCGTGCCGGGCGTGGCGGGAAGGCCACCTGCTCGATCTCGCCGAACTGCGAGGGCAGCATCGGCATCAGGCCGAGGCGGTCGTAGTTGGCGAGCGCCAGTTCGCGCAGGCGGTCGGGCCGGTTGAGATAGGCCCATTCCGCCCGCTGCACCCCAAGCGCCTCGCGCAGCCCGGTGATCTCGCGCTGCAGGCTGCGCAGTTCCGCCGCCGCCTGCTGGGTCAGATGCGTCTCGCGATAGGCCCAGAAGGCAAGCGCGATGACCGCGACCGCCGTCAGCACATGCGCCATCCCCCGCATCAGCCGCGCCCTCCCGCAAGCGGCGGCAGGCCGAGCGCGCTGCGCTCCACGGGCCCGGCGGGCGCCTCGGTCCGCCGGGCGACCCGCAACCGTGCGGAGCGGGCGCGCGGGTTGGCCGCGATCTCTGCCGCGCCGGCCGCGACCGCACGGCCGAGCAGCGTGAACCGCGGCGTCTCGGCTGCGGCCTCGGGCGCGTGACGGCTGGTGCCGGGGCCCTGCCCGGCGCGCACGGCAAGGAAGCGTTTGACCACACGATCCTCCAGAGAATGAAAGGTGACGACGGCGAGGCGCCCGCCCGGGCGCAGCGCCCGCTCGGCGGCCTCGAGCCCGGCAACGAGGCCGCCCAACTCGTCGTTCACCGCGATGCGCAGGGCCTGGAAGCTGCGGGTGGCGGGGTGGCTCTGGCCGGGTTTCTGACGCGGCAGACAGCCGGCCACGATGTCGGCCAGCTGCCCGGTGGAGCGGATCGGTGCATCGCGCCGGGCCGCGCCGATCGCCCGGGCAATGCGGCGCGACGCGCGCTCCTCGCCATACTGGAACAGTATGTCGGCGAGGACGGCCTCGTCGGCGGTGTTCACCAGATCCGCCGCCGACATGCCTTTGCGCTCCATGCGCATGTCGAGCGGCCCGTCGCGCAGGAAAGAGAAGCCGCGCGCGGCCTGGTCGAGCTGCATGGAGGAGACGCCAAGATCGAGCACCACCCCGTCGAGCGGGACATCGGCGTGGCGGTCGAGCTCGGCGAAGTCGCCCTGGCGCAGCGTGACGCGCGCGCCGTAATCGGGC
>PUNI01000004.1 GCA_003551745.1 Paracoccaceae bacterium
ATAGCCCTTGCGCCGCTCGGGCAGCTTCTCGCGGGGGTGGCGGATCACCTCCTTGACGATCACCTTCTCGACGAGCTTCTCGGCCAGCACCTGCGCCCTGGCGGCCGGCGCGCCGGCGGCGAGGGTTTCCTCGGCCTCCTCGTCGTCTTCCACCAGAGCGGCGGCCAGCGGCTGGCTCAGTTTCGAGCCGTCGCGGTAGAGCGCGTTGGCCTTGATGCCGAGGCTCCAGGAGAGCTCGTAGGCGTCCAGCACCTCCTCGATGCTGGCGGAGTTGGGCATGTTGATCGTCTTCGAGATGGCGCCCGAGATGAAGCTCTGCGCGGCCGCCATCATGCGGATGTGGCTGTCGACCGGCAGGAATCGCTGGCCCTTCTTCCCGCAGGGGTTGGCGCAATCGAACACCGGGTAGTGTTCGGGCTTCAGATGCGGGGCGCCCTCCAGCGTCATAGTTCCGCAGACATGATCGTTGGCGGCCTCGATCTGCGCCTTCGTGAAGCCGAGGTGCCGGAGCAGGTCGAAGCCCGGATCCGAGAGCTTTTCGGATGGAATGCCAAGCGTTTCCCGGCAGAACTTCTCGCCCAGGGTGAAGTGGTTGAAGACGAAGCGGATGTCGAAGGCGGTGGGCAGCGCCGCCTCGATCTTGGCGATCTCCGCCGGGCCGAAGCCGTGGCCCAGAAGTGCGGTGTGGTTGATCGCGGGCGCGTTGCCCATCGACCCGTGGCCGACCGCATAGGCGATGATCTCGCCGATTTCGCTGTCGCGGTAGCCAAGCTTGGCCAGCGCCGCCGGCACCGAGCGGTTGATGATCTTGAAATAGCCGCCGCCGGCGAGCTTCTTGAACTTCACCAGGGCGAAGTCGGGCTCGATGCCGGTGGTGTCGCAATCCATCACCAGTCCGATGGTGCCGGTGGGGGCGATCACCGTCGCCTGGGCGTTGCGGAAGCCGTGCTTCTCGCCCAGGGCCAGCGCCTCGTCCCAGGCGCCGCGGGCCAGCTGGACCAGCCGTGCATCGGGGCAGTTCTCGGCGTCGAGCGCCACCGGGGCGACGTTGACACCCTCGTAGTCGCCCTGGCCATGCGCCGCGCGGCGGTGGTTGCGGATCACCCGCAACATGGAGTCGCGGTTCTTCGCATAGCCCGGAAACGGGCCCAGCTCCGCCGCCATCTCGGCCGAGGTGGCATAGCTCACCCCGGTCATCAGCGCGGTCAGCGCACCCCCGAGCGCCCGACCCTCGTCGCTGTCGTAGCCGAGGCCCATGTTCATCAGAAGCCCGCCGATGTTGGCATAGCCCAGACCGAGCGTGCGGAAGTCGTAGGAGCGCTGCGCGATCTCCTTCGAGGGAAACTGCGCCATCAGCACGCTGATCTCCAGCGTCACCGTCCAGAGCCTTGTGGCGTGGATGTAGGCGAGTGCGTCGAACCGGCCGTCGCGGTAGAACTGCAGCAGGTTCATCGAGGCGAGGTTGCAGGCCGTGTCGTCGAGGAACATGTATTCCGAGCAGGGGTTGGAGCCCCGGATCGGCCCGTCCTCGGGGCAGGTGTGCCAGCTGTTCACCGTGTCGTGGAACTGGATGCCCGGGTCTGCGCAGGCCCAGGCGGCCTGGCCCACCTGCTCCCACAGCGCCCGCGCCTTCACCGTCTTGGCCACCTTGCCGTCGGTGCGGCGCAGAAGCTCCCAGTCGGCATCCTCGCGCACGGCCCGCAGGAAGGCGTCGGTGACGCGGACGGAATTGTTGGAGTTCTGCCCCGAGACGGTGGCGTAGGCGTCCGAATCCCAGTCGGTGTCGTAGGTCGGGAACTCGATCGAGTCGTAGCCCTGCCGGGCGTACTGCAGCACCCGGTTGATGTAGGTCTCGGGGATCGCAGCCTTCTTCGCGGCGCGGATCGCGGCCTTCAGCCCCTCGTTCGTCGCCGGATCGGTGGCGTCGGCCATGTCGCCGTCCCAGGCCCGGATCGCGGCGAAGATGCCGTTGAGCATCCGCTCATGCATCTTCGAGCCGGCGACGAGGCTGGCGACCTTCTGCTCCTCGATCACCTTCCAGTTGATGAACTCCTCGATGTCGGGGTGATCCATGTCGCAGATCACCATCTTCGCCGCGCGCCGCGTGGTCCCGCCCGACTTGATGGCGCCCGCCGCGCGGTCGCCGATCTTCAGGAAGCCCATCAGGCCAGACGACTTGCCGCCGCCCGACAGCCGCTCGCCCTCGCCCCGCAGGCTCGAGAAGTTGGTCCCGGTGCCGGAGCCATACTTGAAGAGCCGCGCCTCGCGCACCCAGAGATCCATGATGCCGCCGTCGTTGACGAGGTCGTCGGCCACCGACTGGATGAAGCAGGCATGCGGCTGGGGATGCTCGTAGGCGCTGTCGGATTTCACCAGCTTGGCCGTCCGATGATCGACATAGAAATGCCCCTGGCTGGGGCCGTCGATGCCATAGGCCCAGTGCAGCCCTGTATTGAACCACTGCGGGCTGTTCGGCGCGGCCATTTGCCGGGCCAGCATGTGGCGCATTTCGTCGAAATACGCGCGTGCGTCAGCCTCGTCGGTGAAGTAGCCGCCCTTCCAGCCCCAATAGGCCCAGGCGCCGGCGAGCCGGTCGAACACCTGCCGCGCAGAGGTCTCGCCACCGAAACGCGCCTCCTCGGGCAACGCCTCCAGCGCGGTGCTGTCGGGAACCGAGCGCCACAGAAACTGGGGCACCCCCTTTTCCTTCACCTTCTTGAGCCGCGCCGCCACCCCGGCCTTGCGGAAGTATTTCTGCGCCAGCACGTCCGAGGCGACCTGGCTCCAGCTTTCCGGCACCTCGACGGCGTCGTTGCGAAACACCACCGAGCCGTCGGGATTGCGGATCTCCGACACCGTCGTGGTGAAGGCGATCCCGTCATAGGCGTCCCTGCCCTCGGCGGTAAACTTGCGTTCGATCTTCATCTGCCCCTCTTCTCCTCGTTGCGGCGGCCTCTGCCGCCGGTGCTTCCACCATTGCTGGACATGCGCCTCCACGGACGGCGGCACAGGCCCGCAGTGCGCCCTGTCGCGGCGCCGGATCTCTCATTATCCAGGTGCTGAGGAGGCAACTATATCTGGTAGGCCAACCGTCAGCCCACACAAACTGAAGCAGGAGGAGGCCTCCGGTCAACGAAAAAATCCGGGCCAAAGCGCAATTTTCCGGTTGACTGTGACGCGAACGATCACCGGCCCGGGAAGACGCCGCGGGCGCGACCCCAGCGAGGCATGGGGAATCGGCATGCCGTTAATTCTTGCTTAAGTTGTATTAACGGCGCTGCACCGCGCCGATGCACGGCCGCCACGAGGCATCGCCGTCCCCTCGGGCGAATCGTCGGCGGCTCAGCCGATGCGCCCCAGCACGGGGAAGCTTTCGAGAAGCCACCAGGAAAACGCGGTGAAGGCTCCCGTCACCAGTGCGATGCCGACACCCAGCAGCAGCAGGCCCATGACGCGCTCGACCAGCCGCATGTGCCGCTTCAGCCGGTCCATCAGCGCCATGGAGCGCTGGACGAAGACCGCGGCGAGCAGGAAAGGCACGCCCAGACCCACCGCATAGACCCCCAGAAGCATGGTGCCACGGGTCACGTCGCCCTCGCTCGCCGACATGGCGAGAATGGCGCCCAGGATGGGGCCGATGCAGGGCGTCCAGCCGAAGGCGAAGGCGAGACCCAGCACATAGGCCCCCAGCGACGAGCCGCCGCGGTCGCCGGCGTCGAGCCGGGCCTCGCGCATCAGGAAGGGGATGCGGAAGACGCCGAGGAAATGAAGGCCGAAGACGATCACCACCACCCCCGCGACCTGGGCAAAGATCTCCTGGTTCTGCAGGAAGAACATGCCGAAGACCGACGCCGTGAAGCCGAGCAGCAGGAAGACGGTGGAAAGCCCCAGCACGAAGAACAGCGCGGGCAGGATCGCGCGGCGCCGTGCCGGGGTCTGGCCGGTGAACTCGGCCATGCTGATCCCGCCCATATAGGCCAGATAGGGCGGCACGATCGGCAGCACGCAGGGGCTGAGAAACGACAGCCCGCCGGCCACCAGCGCGATCAGGATCGCGGGCAGCAGGCTGGCGTCGAAGAGATCTATGCCGAACATCCGGGCGGCCCCTGGGGCAGGCTTGCACGAATGCTATCTAGGCCATCGCGCGCGGTCCTGTCGCGTGGCGCGTGGTCACAACCGCGGCACGGGGCAGGCAACGCCCGCGCCCCGTGCCGCCGCAGGAACGCCGGCTCAGCGTCCGAGCGACCACCATCCGCGGCGCCGGCGCTGAGGGCGTTCCTCGGCCTCTTCCGATCCGGCCCCGATCGGTTCCGGTTGCGGGTCGGCAGGAAGCGCGGGCTCCTTGTCCGGCTGCGGGGCCTCGGGCGTCTCCGGAGCCGCCGGCGCGGTGCTGCTGTCCGACGGCTCCGCAACGGCCGGCTGCTGGGCGGTCTCGGGCTCCGGCGTGGCGGGCGCGCCCAGCGTCGCCTCAGGGGCCGCCGGAAGATCCGCGTCCGGCGCCGGGACCGACGGCGTGGCTGCGGGCGCGGTGGGGTCCACGGCCTCGGCATCGGCCGGTGCGGCGGGCTTGCGCGTCCGCCTGCGTTTCGGCTTGGCCGGAGCCTCGGCGGCTGCATCGGTCCCTGCGGGCTCCGCCGCCGGTTCGCCCATGCTCACCGCGACGTCCGGCGCTTCGGCCGCCACGTCATC
>PUNI01000581.1 GCA_003551745.1 Paracoccaceae bacterium
ACGATCTTCTCGGTGCCCGGCGACAGGATTGAGGTTTCCACCTCGCCCGGCGCGATGGCGTTCACCCGCACCCCCATCGGGCCGAAGTCATGGGCCATCTCCCGGGTCAGCGCCGCCAGCGCTGCCTTGGAGGTGGAGTAGGCCGCGCCCGCAAAGGGATGCACCCGGCTGCCGGCGATGGAGGTGACGTTCACCACCGAGCCACGCGCGGCGGCCAGCTCGTCCTTCAGCCCACGGGCCAGCACCACCGGCGCGAAGAAGTTGACATGGAATACCTGCCCCCAGGTGCGCAGGTCGGTGTTCAGCGTGTTCAGCCTGCTGCCACCCTCGCCCTTGGGCGAGATCCCGGCATTGTTGACCAGCGCATCAAGCTTGCCGTCGGCGAGTTTCGACTTGACCGTGGCGATTGCGGCGATGGTCATCTCCGGGTTGGCGAGATCGATCTGGATGTGGTTCTCCTCGCCGCCGGGCCAGGGGCAGCGCGCGTCGAAGGGCTGGCGCGAGCAGGTCAGCACCCGCCAGCCCTCTGCCGAGAAACGCTTGACCGTGGCATGGCCTATCCCGCGGCTGGCGCCGGTCAGCAGCAGCGTCTTCTGTCGCGACTCGTCGGCCATCGGCGCCTCCCGGCTTCGCGAAACCCTAGCGTTTCGGTCAGGCAAAACACAATGCCCACCGGCCTTGAGGGCCGCCCGACCAGCGGATAACAGGAACCCGCCGCCCGTAGCCGCACCGAACCGCTCGCAGCCAGTGCCCCATGAAACGGCAGACCGCCATGACCCGAGACTGGATCGCCACCGCCCGCACGCTTTCGGAGGCCCTGCCCTATCTGCAGCGCTACACCGGCGCCATCGTGGTGATCAAGTTCGGCGGCCACGCCATGGGCGATGCGAAGGCCATGGAGAGCTTTGCCCGCGACATCGTGCTGATGCGCCAGGTCGGCGTGAACCCGGTGATCGTCCATGGCGGTGGCCCGCAGATCAACGACCTGCTCGCCCGTCTCGGCGTGGTCTCCGAGTTCGTGCGCGGCAAACGGGTCACCGATGCCGCCACCGTCGAGGTCGTCGAGATGGTCCTGTCGGGCCTCGTCTGCAAGCGCATCGTGCAGGCAATCAACGACCAGGGCGGCCGGGCGGTGGGGCTGTCGGGCAAGGACGCACGGCTGATGGTCTGCGCGCCCGACGACCCCGAGCTGGGCTATGTCGGCCGGCCCGAGGAGGTGAACCCGGCAGTGCTGCACCGTCTCTTCGAGGACGGCATCATCCCGGTGGTGGCCCCGATCGGTTGCGGCCGCGCCGGCGAGACCTTCAACGTCAACGGCGACACCGCCGCCGGTGCCATCGCCGCCGCGCTGAAGGCCGACCGGCTGCTGCTGCTGACCGATGTCGCTGGCGTGAAGGACGCCGACGGCAAGGTCATCACCCAGCTTTCCCCCGACGAGCTGCGCCGGCTGACCGAGGCGGGCGTCATCGGCGGCGGCATGATCCCGAAGACCGACACCGCGCTTGCGGCAATCCGGGGCGGGGTGCGCGGGGCGGTGATCCTCGACGGCCGGCTGCCCAACGCCTGCCTGCTGGAGCTTTTCACCGAACACGGCGCCGGCAGCCTGATCCGCGCGGGCGAGCCACAGGCGCGGCCGGCATGAGCCTGCGCGTCGCCGAGGGGCTGGAGGCGCTGCAGGCCCGGCTTGAGGCGGAATGCTTGACGGTGCTCGGCGCCTTTCACCCCGAGCCCGCCGATGCTGCACCGGCCGACACCGCCACCCTCGCGCTGGTCGGGCCCGCCGAACCGGGCTTCTGGCCCCATGTCACCGCCAGCCCCGAATTCGCCGACGGCCGGCCGGACCCGCTCGACCGCTGGTCGCGGCGGGTCATCGGGCGGATCGCCTGCGATCTTGGCGGCAAGGCGCTGTTTCCGTTCGGCGGGCCGCCCTGGCGACCGTTCCAGCGATGGGCGTTGCGGACGGGCCGGATCTGGGAGAGCCCGGTGCGGCTTCTGGTGCATGACCGGGCCGGCCTGATGGTCTCGTTCCGCGGCGCGCTGGCGCTGCGGGAACGGCTGGCGCTGCCGCCGGCCCCGGCGCGGCCCTGCGACAGCTGCCCCGACCGGCCCTGCCTGACGGCCTGCCCGGTCGGCGCCCTCGGCGCGGGGGGCTATGACGTGCCGGCCTGCCGGGCCTTCCTCGACGCCCCGGCCGGCGCCGACTGCATGGCGCGCGGCTGTGCCGTGCGGCGCGCTTGCCCTATCTCGGCCTCCCATGGCAGGCTCGACGCCCAATCGGCCTTCCACATGCGGCAGTTTCACCCGCGATGACCCTGCGCCTGATCCTCGTGCGGCACGCCAAATCGGCCTGGGGCGATCCGCTGGCCGCCGACCATGACCGTGCGCTGAATGCCCGCGGCCGCGATGCCGCCGTGCGGGTGGGGCGCTGGCTGGCCGCGGAGGGACTTCTGCCGGAGTCTGCCCAGGTCTCCAGCGCCCTGCGCACCCGCGAGACCTGGGATCTGATCGCGGCGCAGCTGCCCCGGGCGCCCGAGGCGCGCTTCGTGGCTGCGCTCTATCATGCGAGCCCCGAGGTGATGCTGCGCAGTCTGCACAAGGCCGAGGGCGCGACGCTGCTCATGCTCGGCCACAACCCGGGCATCGCGGGCTTCGCCGGCTGGCTCCTGCACCGGCCGCCGCAGCACGCGCGCTTTCGCGACTATCCCACCTGCGCGACGCTGGTGGCCGAGTTTCCGGTGGACAGCTGGGCCGAGGTGGCGCCCGGCACCGGCGCGGCGCTCGCCTTCGTGGTGCCCCGCGAACTGCCAGAACCGTCCTAGCGGACGGCAGCCAGGCGGCCTAGCGGAAAGGCGGGGCATAGACCAGCCCGCCCTGCGTCCAGAGCGCGTTCAGCCCGCGGGGCAGGCCGATCGGCGTGCCCTCACCGATGTTGGAGGCGAAGATCTCGCCGTAGTTGCCCGACGCCGAGATCGCCCGCAGCGCCCAGTCCTCGTCGAGCCCGAGGATCGGACCGAAGCCGTCCGACTGCCCGAGGATGCGGGTGATCTCGGCCGAGCGGCTGTTCTCGGCAAGCTCGCCGATATTGGCCGAGGTGATCCCCAGTTCCTCGGCCGCCACCAGGGCGAAATGCACCCAGCGGACGATCTGCGCCCAGCCGTCGTCGCCCCGGCGCACCACAAGACCACGCGGGTCCTTGGCCGCGCCCTCGGAGATCACCGCATGCGCCTCGGGGTCGGCGAAGCTGGCGCGGGTGGCGGCGAGATCCGACAGCGCCGCCGCATAGACGTCGCAGCCGCCGGACAGATACTGCTGCTGCGCCTCGGCGCGCGAGGCCACCGGGAAGGTCTCGAAGACGAAATCCTCCCGCTGTCCGATCTCCGCCAGGGTGCGCTCTGCGGTGGATCCGGCCTCGACGCAGACGGTCGGCGCCTCCAGCTCGAAGAGCGAACTCGCCCCCAGATCGCGCGGCATCAGCACGCCCTGGCCGTCGAAATAGGTGACCCCGACGTAGAAGACGCCGAAATCCACCTCGTTGATGAAGGTCCAGGTGGCGTCGCGGACCAGCACGTCGATGTCGCCGCTGGCAAGCATGGCATAGCGGCTGTCCGGCGTGATGGCCCGGAACGTCACCGCCTGCGGATCGCCCAGCACGGCCGCCGCGAGAGCCCGGCAATAGGCCACGTCGAAGCCCTGCCATTCGTTGTTGACGTCCTGCGCGGCGAAACCGGCCAGCCCGGCCTTCACCCCGCAGGTCAGATGCCCGCGATCGCGCACGCGGTCGAGGGTGTCGGCCAGCGCAGAAGACCCCATCAGCAGGGCCGCGAGCGCGGAACCGGCGACGAGACGGCGGATTTTCATGGTGACCCTTCCCTGATCCTCTCCGCCCCGACTCGCGGGGCCGGAGGGCTGTTCTTTCGCCACAGAACACGGCGACTGGCCGGCGCAGTCAAGGCCCCGCCGAGCCCTCAGGCGCGCCGCCCGGGCTTGCCAGACGGAGAAATCGCAGAGCCTGACGGAAGGCCGCCTCGCGGCGGGCGGCGACGGCGGCGGCCTCGGCATCCTCGCCCCATTGCTCGATCTGCCAGATCTCGTCGATGCGCGTCGCCTGCCATAGCGGTTCCGGGCGGGCATGGCCATGGGCGGCGGCCAGGCCCACGACGAGCGAGCCCGACAGCGCCACCAACTCGTGGAGCGCAGTGAGCCCGAAGGCATCGAAGCGCGCCACCGCCGCGCGCAGGCCGGCCAGCGCGGAGGTCGGCTGCGGCGTCGGCATCACGCCCGCCACGCAGACCAGCCGGGCGCCGAAGCGTTCGGCGGCCCAGCCCAGAAGCGGATCCCAGGCCGTCGCCTGCCGGGCGGCGAGCGCCTGCGGGGCGGCGGCGCGATAGCACAGAAGATCGGTCTCGCCATAACCGGCGATCTCGTCGATCACCGCCTCGCACTGGGGCGCGACCCGATCGAGCGCGGAGTTGGCGGCGCCGGTGAGGGGCATGGTCTCGGGGCGCACTTCCTCCCCCTGCGCCGCCCACTCGGCCGCCAGCGCCTCGGCGAGCGGGCGCGCGGGCACGACCAGCGGCGCCTTGGCCGGCGTGCGCAGGGGCCGTGCGTCGAGCCGCACGCCGAAGCCCCCGGCCACCGGCTCGACGCACGCCTCGCGCCAGAACCGCCGC
>PUNI01000121.1 GCA_003551745.1 Paracoccaceae bacterium
CCAGTAGCAGCATGCACAGAGTCATTGTATGCATGAGCTGCTGCTTGTAAATAGATATCCCACTGATGCTTGTTGGAACAGGTGGAGCGTAGCGTCTGTAGTAATGTCCTGTGCTGCCTCTCTGCCCCACCTTGGGATTGTGAATGGTATGGGGTGCCTGTCACATGTCGCACGCCCAACGCTGCGCAGAACGCCTTAAACAGGGTCCGGTACGCTGGTCCATTATCAGTGTGAATGTGCACAGGGGTGTGATACCTGTACACAAGATGATCCATTAGGCACTGGGCCTGTCGGTACGCGCTCCAGGTGGAGTGGATTGGCACGTATATCGCAAACTTCGTAAACCTGTCCACGATCGTAAGCACAGCATTGTGACCTTGGGCTGTAAGTGGCAGGTTTTCTACCACATCCATTACCACAGTATGGAACGGGTACGGGTGGAACCGTAGTTCTGGACACAACAATGCATGCCGGGTACGGTAGCCTGGTTTCTGCAACTGACATACTGGGCATCTCGCAACGAAGTGTCGTACGTGGTGGCGCATATCCTTCCAGGTGAAGTGTCTGGCTGCTTCTGTAAGCGTTCGATCCTTTCCAAAATGCCTGGGGTCATGCACCAGGTGGAGCAATTCTTGTCTCAACCCATTATCAGCAGGCACCACAAGCACTGGCTGTGAGTGTGGTCCTGTAGTGAACAGAAGATTATCCTGGACGGTGTAGTCTTTCGGCGGTGCGCTGAGCATATCTTGGTAAGTCTGGTCCTTTTCTGCTGCGATGCGTATGCGATCCAGTATGGGAGGTATGTCCTGACCAGTAGCAACTGAATTGGATGGTATTGGGCTCAAGGTACTAAGAGACGCAATCGAGCCACACACAGTCCGATCAGGACTGCGGCCGGCTAGCGGTCGAAGCGTCCGTGTGTGGTGTATCCAACGGAGTAACATGTGAGCAATCCATCCTACTGGAAAGGCGTTGCCGCACATGCGCTGTCGGCTGGCTTCACTGACATCAACTGCAGCAGTGTCACCTGCCTGTACTCCTACCAGTCGCTCACGCTCGCTGATGGTCAGCGGGCGGAGCTCCCCGTCGATGCCGTGTACCCAGGTGGATCGCGAGCGGTCACTATGTGACCGTGCGCTGGCCATCAGGGTGGGGCATTTAAGACGGGGCCTGTCGAAAGCGTCTTTTGGGGCGTGTGCCCCTGGATCCAAGCACTCCTGCCATGTGAGGGGACTGTGTTCCATTGTGCCCATTGATACCGGGGCTGGTGGCAGCGAGGTCCAACAGAGCCTGGTCCGCGCTTGCGCCCCATACTGCGAAAGGTCTTCAGTACTGGGTTCTCCAAACCATTGGGAGATAGTGTCCAGGTGAGATTCCAAGTGAGGTGCAAACGGGGTACACTCTATCACAAAGTCAGGCGATCGCAGCCGCCTGTGAAGCTTTCCCACAGCTGTGAATAGTTCTCGATCATCGTAAAGGCCCAGCGGCGGTTTACCGGCATCTGTGTTTGCGCGCGAGAACGGCTGGCAAGGCACTCCTGCAATGAGCAGGTGAACTGGTGGCAGCTTACGACGATGCGCCAGCGCAGCAACATCGTCGCCATATCTGAAGATGTCCTTGCGAGCGAACAGGCCTGGCCGAGCCAATCGCACCTGATTGAATACGCGCTGGATGACGCTTCTGCAGTCCGCGTCTTTCTCAACTGCGATGTAATCCAAGGTATACTCTGCAGTTTCTGGTATGACCATTTCCAGCGCACGGAGCGTAGTGCCCATCCCAGCGCATACATCGAGGATGCAGTACACTGTCCCTTTCTTAACCTGAGCTGAATGGCGCGAAAGGTAGTCCGGTCCAATATTTTCAGAGCCAGGTCTGTACTCCACAGTGAATGGAGCAAAGTATGCCAGTTTCTCCACCCATCTCATTTCTCTGGGGGACAATTGTTCAGTGGCCTTGGTATTCAGAAAGTGACTGGCTTTGTTATCGGTGATGACCGTAAAGTTCTGTCCAAATAAAAGATGTCTCCAGTGTTGTAAAGCATAAAGTATCGCGCACGTTTCCTTTTCTGCAGGGTGGTAATTCTGCTGCGCGCTGTTGAACTTCTTTGACCAGTATTCGATGGGGCGCCAGGTGCCCATTTCATCCTGCTGCATCAGCGATGCGCCCATGCCAATATCTGAGGCATCTGTCTCCACCCTTATGGGCTTGTCCTCATCAAAGAGAGCCAGTACTGGTGGGCTGTGTAAAGCGGTGACCAGTTTCTGGAAGGCTTTCTCCTGAGGTTCTTTCCAGTAGGCAGCAAAGTTGTATTTCATTGAGGCTTGGTTCAACTCTGTAAGTGGGGAAGCCAGTTCTGCAAAGTGGGGGACGAACCGCATGTAAAACTGACATAACCCCAGAAAAGCCATATTTTCGCGCTGCGATGTGGGGCGCGGGAACTGCTGGATCTTATCGAGGAGGCGGTCTGTGCAGGCCAACTGCGCGTCTCGAATGCGGAAGCCTACCCATTCCAGGGTGCTCATGAAAAAGTGGCATTTTGATCGCTTGAGCCGAATGTCCGCTTGTTCGCAAACTGCGAAGAACTCCTCCAAATGATGAAAGTGCTGCTGTTTTGTCTGTGAGTGTACCAAGATATCATCCATATATACCTTCAAATACAGCAGGTGCCCAAACACTCTATTCATCATGCGCTGAAACATCGATGGTGCGTTCGCAGCCCCCATCGGCATGACCTTCCATACATATGACCCAAAGGGGGTCACCACAGCAGTCTTGTCCACATCATTTGGGTCCATTTTGATCTGATGAAAGCCGTCCATCGCATCGAGCGATGAAAAGTACTTGGCTCCCCTCAGGTTCTGCAGGTAGTCATCGATCCTCGGCAGAGGATAGCGATCCTTGACCGTGACGTTGTTGAGGAGGCGGTAGTCGAAGACGACTCGCCATCCGCCATCCTTCTTTGGCACCGGTATGACTGGGGCTCCCCAGCTGGATCCAGCACATAGGTCCATCTTTCCTGCGTTTACGTATTCGGCGATCAGTTCCTTCAGCGCAGTCTGCTGCTGTGGGGACAGCCGGTAGTAATTACGATATTGGGGCGTAGCGCCCTCCGTCAACTGGATCTTGAACATCTCTCCAGGTACTCGTTCTGGCGGTAACTCGGTACGAGGCTGAAACAGGTGCTTGTATTTCTTTTCTACCAGGTCATCTAGCCTGGCCTGATCTTGGTCATCCAGGTCCCACGCATCGCTGAGTTGGCTGCGCACCCTGCTGAAATCCTCTTCCTCACTCATAATTTCAGGAGTGGGGTCCATAGGCTGTATCATAAGTAACAAGCAGCCTGGGTCCTTGACGGCTGCGCGGGCTTCGCTCCGAGGTACGATGAGGTCCAGTTTCCTTGAAGACAGGAACTGGTGATCCCCATACACTGTAAACTTGGTTCCGTTGCGTCCGCGCAGGATCATTCTATGTTGCTGCCAGTCCAGTGCTTCCAGGTGCTGGTGGCAGAAGGTGGCACCCAGAATGCAATCGAACGTCTCCAGGGGTGCTATTCCAAAGTTCATGCGAGTGCGGAATCCATCGATCGTAAACGTGGCTTGAATCACAGGTGCAGTGTGAACATCTTGGCCCACAGCCACTGTGAAATCGACGCTATCGGTTGTATACTGCCAGGATGAACGGCACGGGTCAGCATCCTGCAGTTTCTTGAAAAGCTTTTCACTGATGAAGCAGTGACTTGCTAGTGTGTCCAGGTAGGCCTGGGTTCTGATTTTCTGTTTCTTGTTTCCAAAATATGTTTCTGCAGCAAGAAATTCCTGTCTTGGTTTGATATTAGTTACTGAATGTAAGCAGACTGGATCTCTACTGTTGTTCACCGGGGCGGCTGCAGTTTTCGCTCCCGGCTCCGTCGCGGCAACCTGCGTTACCGGACGGAGGGCCATCAGTTTTTTGGCGCGCCCATCACTGATGCCATCTTACAGACTGAATGGTCATGACCATATCGACGGCATCGCTGGCACAGAGCATGTGCAAGGCAAAGGTTCTTTTCTTCTGGGGTGAGCTTACCCCCAAGTGGTCTGCTGGCCAGTTGTGTTTGCACTTTGATGATTGCATTTTTCTGTTCCTCATCCAAATCATCGAAACGCTTGTGCTGGCGCTTGGCGTATCCATCGCTCCTTGCTGTCTGCTGCTTCTGAGTGGGCATGGCTGCTACTGTGGCTGCAGGACGATACGGTGTCCGCTGCACTGCTGATCGATACTCGCGATTTACGGGCGATCGTCCTTTCCACTTTTCATCAGGCTGTTTGGTGTCTTTCCTTGGCTGTTCTGCCGCTTCGCGTTCCAGTTTGAATATGATGGCTGCCAGGTTGCCTGGTTCCATGTCTGGAACCTTGTCAACATCAATTAGATGCTCCAGGTGCTTGTACAAAGCCCTTTGGAGGTATGTGGGCAGACCATGCTGTAGCCTGGCTGATATGTCGTGTTCCGATAGAGTACGGCAGACTGGAGAGCTGCTGGCATTCACCACAAAGCTGAGCTGCACCAACCTGTTCAAGAAGTGTAAAACATTTTCTGATCTTCTCATTCTGGTGGTGTGGAACTCGCGCCACGCTTCGGGGCCTGGGTCTTGGTTTTGGAATGTCCTTTTCAAGTATGAATAC
>PUNI01000352.1 GCA_003551745.1 Paracoccaceae bacterium
CCCGACGACTTCATTGCCATCATCGACGAGTTCGAAGCACGGTTCCCCTGTCCAATGTAGCGCGTTGTCAGCATGATGAGTCGACGGGCACTAGAGTCCCAAGCTGTGCAGGCCTCCCGTACTAACGAACTCATCGTGTTCACATCACGCGGAATCCCCGTGTCAAACCTGTTTTCCGGATCGCATAGCTGACCTGACCTGCCAGTACAGCAGATCTACTGTCTCATGGCTGAATCGCATACCTTGGTCTGCTAGAAAGGCGTTGACGTCAGCTTTGGTTAACTTCACGATACTGTTGTCTTTGGCCCAAGACAAGCATTCTGGCACAACTGAGTTCAGGAGTTCCTTCTCTGTTTCGATCTCCCTTCTTCTTAGCGCCTCCTGCTTAGACCTGTACTCTTTGTCAGCAATCGCTTCCACTTTCTCTATCTTCAGTATCAGGTTATCAGGCGGACGATGCCTTTCAAGCCCTTTCTGGAGCCAATAGAGATGACTCTTTCTCGTCACACACCACTCTTCAAGGCCAAACTCCTCTGACACGAATGACAGTAGTTCTTCTGCAAGCTCCTCGGCTGTTTTCCGTCTGACGTCAGAGATCCTAGACTCGAACTCTTCGTCCAGTGTCTTCTGCGCCAGAGTCTCGACTCTCTCTATCTTCGTCTTTAGCTCCTCAGTCGGTGCAAGGTGGTTTACACCTTCCTTACTCCAGAACTCATAAGCATGAGTATCCACGCTCATCCTACCTGATACACCCGGACAGAGACGTTTGGTGAACGAAACCAGTTCCGCAGCAAGTTCCTCTTCACCCATTGTACTGGCTTTGCTCTCCTCGCCCTTAGAAGTGCGGACAGTCTCCTGTGAAAGAGGCTCGAATACTATTGCACCAGCCGTTCGGAAGAAACGGACGGCAACGCATTCGTCTTGACTCCACATCATGCAGTCTTCTTTCACGCACTTGTCTCTGATTAGGGGGCAAAAACCGCCCATTTGTAGCACCTCCTTATCCGATTAGAGAAGAACTTGATCACCTGAAAACGCTTCCTGTAGCATCAGTAGTGCCAGCACTGCAACTCACTGGACGCCTCCCGCTCCTAGCATGGGTGCTCGCCAATACACGGAAACGTGCTGAACTCTGAAACAGTGGATCCGCCTGTCATGACTCGCTCCTGCCAGCCACCCAAAGATACTCTCAGATCTTGGGATCACCATCGGGGGCACAAGGGTACTATCACGTGGAATACTAGTGTGAAAGAACACTAGTGATGAGTGTCTCCCACACGTTTCTGAGCGAGGAGCTCCAGCAGATATCGCTCACCCTTCGCTAGGACGCTGGCGAAGTGCAGATCGACAACCCGGTCAAACGCGGGACGGATAGCCTGCTCTAACTCCTTGTTACGATAAGCACGCAGCTTGCTCAATGACACCGACCCCAGTTGCAGGCGATCCAATGGTACGATAGCGAATACCCACTCCTCAAACATCTGCATTCGTAGAGCGGCCACCATAGGAGTGTATCCATCCGCCAGGCGGTCCTTCAGCGCTTTGAGATTATCTTCAGAGACCATGATCGTCTGCCCTTGCGTGGTCTTCACTTCCAGCGCGTACTTCACACCATCGTCTGCTACGTCTATATCAACACCTTGGACGCCACGCTCGACTACGTGGTGAAAACCAGCATCACGAAAAGCGACTGCGAGAAGCTTCTGGGCGATCTTCCCAAAGATGCCGGGCCCATACTTTTCACGCAGTTTCTGCAGACTCTGAAACGTTCTGACATCCACGGTCAACCTGTCCTCACTATTTGGGGGCCATCATCAGGAGTCCAGTCAACAAAGCTGTATGTTGCCTTGCTCTTGGTAATGCCTGCCATCAAAAGGTCGCTGAACTCCGTGTCCGGAGTGGCGATGATCAGCTTCCTGTGGCTAGCGATGTCCCGTAGCGCTTCTACAAGATCAGCCTTCATGTCTGAGCCAAGGCTCTGCGTTGGATCATCAAACAGAAGAAATGCGAAACGCTGTGAATCACCCGTTGCTTCTGACAATCCCAAGAAAAGGGAGAGCGCTAGGCAGTTTAGGTCTCCCTGGCTAAGTATCCGCGCTGGATCAGTGCCGTCCTTGCTCATAAAGCTGTAGGTGTTCAGCCCACCTCGCGCACCACCATCCACCTCCATGACAAGCCCCGGTATCGCCGGATGCTTTGCGATGCTACAGAAATACTTGTCAAGGGCGACCCCTGCCGCACTTATCTTGCTGTCCGCTTCTTCTCTCGACGCCTCTGCCAGAACACTCCTAATGGCAGTGATATCTTCTGCAAACTGAGACGCCTCATTCAACGTGTCTTCCAGTTCAGTATACTCTCTGGCCTGCTGTATGCGCTCGACGGTGGTCTTCTTGTAGTCGTGGATCAGGATCTCATCAATGATTGCGAGTTCGCCTAGTTGGTCATGTATTCTGGATATGCTGCTCCTCTTGGAGGCAATCGCATTCCCCGTCGATTTAATGTCCTTCGCTATGTCTGAGAGCCGCTGACAAAGCAGGGTAAGCGGATCATCCCTGTCCCGTATCTGGCACCCAAGAGCTTTGGCTATTGGGTTAACAAGGGCCAGCCGCGCAGAGTGTGCCAGTTCGACCTTCTTCTGCAGTTTCCCTAGCTGTGAATGATGGGCCTGAAGACTATCAAGTTCTAGTTGAGAACGACTCCTTTCCTCATCCAGCTGTTCGACCTTCTCGCTGATATTCGCTTCCCACTCCTGCTGCAGATGTGACAAGAGATCGGGTACGGTCGTGCCACACAGTGGACACTTCCCCTCCTCAGCATCTGCCCCCGGCTCCTTCAAGTACTGTATTGCTTCTCGCACCAGGTTCGCCTTGGCATGAATCTCGCGAATCTGGCCGTCAAGTCGCGATATGGCTTTCTGCTGCGCTTTCGTAGCCTGCTCCAATGATGCCTCGTCTCCGAGCTTCGCGACAGCATCCTCTCTGTCTGATTGTTTCTTCTTTTCCTCTGCTACAGCTGCCTCATAGTCCCCCCTAAGTCCTACTAGCTCCCTCTGCTCCTTCACTAGAGCCTCTTGTCTGAGTACATCAGGAGCTTGCGCCCAGAGGGAATCTATGCAGTCACTGATCGCTGCGCGGAAGCCGGCAATGTCACCGAAGGAGGCGGGCATCGCTATCTTGTGGTCACTAGCTCCAAACTGCCGGGCCAACGATTCGACAGCCCCCGCAATACAGCTCGCTCTGCGAAGGGCACCCTGCTCAGTTATCTCATCTTCAGCTATGCCTCCATCGACTGCCTTCTCCTTCTCATCTCTTATCAAGCTGTCCAGCGTTCTAACAGCTTGTTCTCGGGCCTTTCGAAAGCCCTCCACCTTGACTTCCATGTCCTTCAGCATCCGCTCAAGCTTCGCTTCAGCAATCCCATTCAGAACTTCTCTATATGACGATAGGCCTAGTAGCCTATCTATGGCATCGTTCCGGTCCCGAGGTTCGCTCGTAAGGATGGCTCGAATCGCTTCCTGATGCTGATACACAGTAGTCATGAAGTCCTGAAACGACGACCGGAAGAGAGCGGAAATCAGCCACTCGGCTTCGGTGTCTTGTACCTCGCTATTGTCCGGCAGGCGTACCGTAACCTTACGGGTGCCGCGCCCCTTTCCCACACTCCGCTCTCGTCTTACAGTGTATGTTCCATCAGTACTGGCAAACTCAACCGTAACCGATACGCCTTCTGGCGTCGCATAACGGTTAGCGATTTCCCAGCCTATGCGCTCTCGGATACCTGTCTTGCTACCTACACAATCGTCTCCAAAGAGACACCATTCTATCGCATTGAGGGTGCTGCTCTTGCCTCGGTGATTCTCCCCCAGGAGCAGCATAACTGGATGATCGAACAGGAACTCCCGCTCACCCACGAACCCTCGAAACCCATTGACTTTCAGCTTCACTAAGTCAAACATAAGACACACCTATAGCATGGATTCTAGTTCGCTTAACGCCACGTCAAATCTCCTCCGGATATCGCTGACTCTTGTTGTCAACTCAGCCTTGACGCCGTCGGATCCATCCTTCGTCTCAAACGATTCCACAAGGACCTGCCATAGTAGGCTTCTCTCTTCACTCCGCTCCCCCTCGGCAATAATCCGCTCCAGAACCCTTTCGTTGTATCCCATATCAACCTCCTACATCGATTACGTCCGACAATCCTGCTCAGCTTCAGCCAACGAAGCCGTGTAGCACCACTGCTACAGTCATTCTACACCAGTGGGAAGCCCGCATCAATCCTCTGGATTGCTCACCGCGATGCCTATCGTTCGCAGCTGCAACTGTCTATGTTGAGCCTGACGCACATGCAAGCATCTTTGACGCTACCCAGACTACCCCTCACTTCAGAACTCGCCTATGTCAGTCATAGGCTATAGCTGACACGCCACTTCCTGCAGCAGGACACTGGATAGCTGTAGTCACGGCATGAACTGCCTACTACCATTGGACAGCGTGGCGATTCCTGTCTGCGCTGTGCTCAGCTAGACAAGTGCTATGATCGACTATGACTATCTCGGTGATTATCACTGTGATCGCCCAGTGCGATTAGTATGATGGGCAGCTATGATACTGTGATATGATTCGAGCTATGATTGGTCACCCGGATTGCGCCGCAGG
>PUNI01000007.1 GCA_003551745.1 Paracoccaceae bacterium
CCGCGGTCGTCGATGGCGACCCGCACCGGATGAAGCTCGTCCGCCCCGAATTCCGGATGCCCGAGTGCGGGCTCAGCATCCGCCTGATCGACACGCCGGTCGCGCAGGAAGCGCGGATGATCGACTACAAGCGCTTCGCCGCCGAGGCCTTCGGGCGCGCCAACCGGCTCGACCGTCGGGTGTGGGGGAAGCCGGGCGCGAAGATCGGATTCGTCGCCGCCGGCAAGAACTGGCTCGACCTCTGCCATGCGCTGAACCTGCTCGGCATCGACGGGACGGAGGCCGAGCGGCTGGGGATCACCACCTACAAGGTCGCCATGACCTGGCCCCTCGACATGGCGGGCTTCCACGACTTCGCCGAGGGGCTCGACCTGATCGTTGTGGTCGAGGAGAAGCGCAAGCTGATCGAGGTGCAGGTCAAGGAGGCGATCTTCGACGACCGCCGCGGCCGGCGCGTCTATGGCTGGCACAAGGGCGACGCTGTCGAGAACGGCCGCCGGGTGGAGTTGTTCCCGACCCGCTACTCCCTCGATCCGGTGGAGATCGCGGTCAAGCTGGGCGGCATCCTGATCGAGGAAGGCCGCGACAGCGAGGCGCTGCGCGCACGCATCGCCCGCCTGCAGGAGGCGCTGAAGGCCGACAACGCGCAGGACCTCGCCGCGCGGCTGCCCTATTTCTGCGCCGGCTGTCCGCACAACAGCTCCACCAAGGTGCCCGAGGGCAGCCGCGCCTATGCCGGGATCGGCTGTCACTACATGGTGCAGTGGATGGACCGCGAGACCGTGGGCTTCACCCAGATGGGCGGCGAGGGCGCGAACTGGATCGGCGAGGCGCCCTTCTCGAAAACCGCCCATGTGTTCCAGAACCTCGGCGACGGCACCTACAACCACTCGGGCGTGCAGGCGATCCGGGCGGCGCTGGCGGCGGGCACCAACATCACCTTCAAGATCCTCTACAACGACGCCGTCGCCATGACCGGCGGGCAGAAGAACGACGGCGGGCTCACCGCCGACCAGATCGCGCGCGAGGTGCGGGCCATGGGCGTGCGCCACGTGGCGCTCGTCTATGACGCCAAGGAAACGCCCGACTTCAAGCTCTTCCCACCCGAGGTGGAGAGGTTCGAGCGCGCCGACCTGCCCCGCGTGCAGGACCGCTTCCGCGAGATCCCCGGCGTGTCGGTGATCATCTATGCCCAGACCTGCGCCGCCGAGAAGCGCCGCCGCCGCAAGCGCGGGCAGTTCCCCGACATCGACAGGCGCGTGTTCATCAACACCGATGTCTGCGAGGGCTGCGGCGACTGCGGCGTGCAGTCGAACTGCGTCGCCATCGTGCCGGTCGAGACCGAGCTTGGCCGCAAGCGCGCCATCGACCAGTCGGCCTGCAACAAGGACTTCTCCTGCCTCAAGGGCTTCTGCCCCTCCTTCGTGACGCTGGAGGGCGCGCAGCCGAAGAAGGCCGCGACCCAGCAGGTCGACCTGCCCGACCTGCCCGCGCCGGAGCTGCCCGCGATCGAGGGCACCCACAACCTCGTCATCACCGGGGTCGGCGGCACCGGGGTGGTGACGGTGGGCGCGATCCTGTCGATGGCCGCGCATCTCGACGGCAAGGGCGCGGGCATGATCGAGATGGCGGGCCTCGCCCAGAAGGGCGGCGCGGTTCACATCCACTGCCGCATCGCCGAACGCCCCGACGACATCACCGCCGTCCGCGTCGCCACCGGCGAGGCGCATGGCGTGATCGGCGGCGATCTGGTGGTCACCGCCGGGGCGAAGACGCTTGGGCTGATGCGCACGGGCCAGACCGGCGCCGTCGTCAACAGCCACGACACCGTCACCGGCGCCTTCACCCGCGATACAGAATTTCGCATTCCGCACAAGGACCTCTGTGTCGCGCTTGAGGCAAGGCTTCAGGATCGGCTGAGCCTCATCGACACCACCGAGCTGGCCCGCGCCCTGCTGGGCGACTCGATCTATTCCAACATGATGGTGTTCGGCGCGGCGTGGCAGCGCGGGCTGGTGCCGCTCTCACATGATGCCATCGCGCGGGCCATCGAGCTGAACGGCGCCGCCGCCCAGACCAACCTGCGCGCCTTCGAACTCGGCCGCTGGGCGGTGCTGCACCCCGATCAGGCGGCCCGGGTGCTCGCCCCCAACGTGGTCGAGAAGCCGATGACGCCGGACGAGCGCATCGCCTTCCGCGAACGCCACCTCACCACCTATCAGTCGGCTCGCCTCGCCTCGCGCTACCGCAAGCTGGTCGACAGCATCTCCGACCCGCGGCTGAAGCAGGCGGTCGCCCTCGGCTATCACAAGCTGCTGACCTACAAGGACGAGTACGAGGTCGCCCGGCTCCATCTCGAGACCGCCGAGAAGGCCCGCGCCGAGTTCGACGGCGACTTCCGCATGACCTTCCTGCTCGCGCCGCCCTTCCTGCCCGGCACCGACGCCGAAGGCCGTCCGAAGAAGCGCGCCTTCGGGCCGTGGATGCTCAAGGGCTTCCGGCTGCTCGCCGCGATGAAGCCCCTGCGCGGCACGCCGCTCGACCCCTTCGGCTACACCCACGAGCGGCGCATGGAACGCCGCCTGATCCGGCAGTACGAGGCCGACATCGCCGAAGCGCTGGAGCGGCTGACCCCCGCCACCCGCGACGCCGCCGTGGCGCTCGCCGAGCTGCCGCTCACCATCCGCGGTTTCGGCCCGGTCAAGGCGGCCAACGCCGAGGCCGCCGCACAGCGGCGCGCGGAGCTGCTGGCGGCGATCCGCGCCGGCGGGGCGGCGATGGCCCGGGCCGCCGAGTAGAGCGGCACCGTCACACCCCTGTCGCAGCGCCGTCGTAAACGCGGCTTCAGCGCGAGGAGGCCGCCGGGAATCATGCACAAGGACGTCGTCGCCTCGCCCCGGACCGTCGCCCGCGACATCAGCTATGCCGCCTCCGTCCGCAGCCGCGCCGGTCAGGCGGTGATCCGGATCGTCGAGAACGCCACCGGCCGGCCACGGCTGATCCGGCGCGCCGAGGGCTACCAGCACGAGGTCGCGCGCGGCCGCGACTTCTGGGAGGTGATGGTCGACCGCTACGGCCTCTGGCTCGACGTCTTCGCCGGCAGCCTCGACGACATCCCGCGCACGGGCCCCCTCGTGGTGATCGCAAACCACCCCTTCGGCATCCTCGACGGGCTGGCGCTGGGCCACATCCTGTCGCGCGCGCGGGGCGATTTCCGCATCCTCGCCCACCGCGTCTTCCGCCGCGCCGAGGAACTCGACCGGGTGATCCTCCCGCTCAGCTTCGACGAGACCAAGGCCGCGCAGCGACAGAACATCGAGACCCGCGCCGCCGCGCTCGGCTATCTCGGCGCCGGCGGCGCGATCGGGATCTTTCCCGGCGGCACCGTCGCCACCGCACCGAAGCCCTTCGGCCAGCCCCTCGACCCGCACTGGCGCGGCTTCACCGCCAAGCTGATCGCCCGCTCGCAGGCCACCGTGGTGCCGCTCTACTTCGACGGCCACAACTCGCGGCTGTTCCAACTCGCGAGCCATCTCAACTACACCCTGCGCATGGCGCTCCTGATCCGAGAGTTCGGCGCGCGCATCGACGCCCCGGTGCGCATGGCGGTGGGCGCGCCGATTCCGCCCGAGCGCCTCGCCGCCTTCGCCGGCGATGCCAAGGCGATGATGGATTTCCTCCGTCAGTCCACGTATCAGTTGTCGCCGGAGCCGATCGACCCGCGCCGGCTGGGCCACGAGTTCGAGGCCCGCTACCGGCGCTGAGGCGCGCAGAGGGGCAGGCATGGCGGTGGGCGTGTTCGATTCGGGGCTGGGCGGGCTCACCGTGCTGGGCGCGCTGCTGCAACGGCTGCCCGAGGTGCCCTTCGTCTATCTCGGCGACAACGCCCACACCCCTTATGGCACCCGCGAGCCGGACGACATCTTCCACCTTACCTGCGCGGGCGTCGAGCGGCTCTGGGCCGAGGGCTGCGATCTGGTGATCCTCGCCTGCAACACCGCCTCGGCGGCCGCGCTCAGGCGGATGCAGGAAAGCTGGGTGCCGCCGCACAAGCGCGTGCTCGGCGTCTTCGTGCCGCTGATCGAGGCGCTGACCGAGCGGCAGTGGGGCGACAACTCGCCGCCGCGCGAGGTTGCGGTGAAGCATGTGGCGCTGTTCGCCACCCCCACCACCGTCTCCTCCCGCGCCTTCCAGCGCGAACTCGCGTTCCGCGCGATCGGGGTGGATGTCGAGGCGCAGCCCTGCGGCGGGCTCGTCGATGCCATCGAGGACGGCGACATGATCCTCGCCGAGGCGCTGGTGCATTCCCATGTCGAGGCGCTGAAGCGGCGGATGCCGCGCCCCGAGGCGGCGGTGCTGGGCTGCACCCATTATCCGCTGATGGAGGCCGCCTTCGCCGAGGCGCTGGGGCCGGGAGTGCGGGTGTTCTCGCAGCCAGGCATCGTCGCCGAGAGCCTCGCGAACTATCTCGCGCGCCGGCCCGAGATGCTTGGCCCGGGCGCCGAGGGCGCGTTCCTCACCACCGGCGATCCCCGCCGCGTCGGCCAGCGGGCCACCCAGTTCCTGCGCCGGGGCGTCAGCTTCGCGGCGGCCTGACCGCGGGGCCGCGCGCTCCGCTTCCCGCCTGGCGACGACCGCGAGCATCGCGCCAGC
>PUNI01000035.1 GCA_003551745.1 Paracoccaceae bacterium
CTGGCCCTCCAGCCCGGGCACGCCCACCCGCGCCAGCACGCGCGCCTGCGCCTCCGGCCCGAAGCGCTGCGGCAGCGACAGGAAGCGCCGCACCGGCAGCGGCAGCGCCGAATCGAGGTGCAGCCGCTGCGGCACATAGCCCACCCGCAGGCCCTTGCGCCTGCGCACCCGCCCGGCGCTGGGCGGAAGGATGCCCAGCAGCGCCCGCAACAGCACGGTCTTGCCGGCCCCGTTCGGGCCCACGATGGTCACCACCTCGCCCGGGTCGATCCGGAAGTCCACATCGCGCAGCACCGGCGCCCCGCCGAACGACACCGCAAGGCCGCTGGCCTCGATCAGCGCCCCGGCACCCGAATGCATCATGCGCCGCCGGCCTGCCGGCAGGCGGGGCACAGGCCCACCGCCTCGACGCTGGCGCGCTCGACCGCGAAACCGACCTCGGCCGCGACGCCTTCCAGCGCCGTCCGCACACGCGTGCCGCCCGCCTCGGCCACGGCGTTGCAGGCGCGGCAGATCAGGAAGAGCGGGGCATGCCGGCGCCCCGGGTTCATGCAGGCGGTGTAGGCGTTCAGCCGCTGGATACGGTGTGCCAGCCCGTGTTCGACGAGGAAGTCGAGCGCCCGATAGGCCACCGGTGGCTGGCGGCCGAAACCGTCGGCGGCCAGCCGGTCGAGCACCTCATAGGCGCCGAGCGCGCGATGCGCCTCCAGCAGGATCTCCAGCGCCCGCCTCCGCACCGCCGTCAGGCGCAGCCCCTCCGTCGCGGCCACCGCCTCGGCCCGCGCCAGCCCCTCGACGCGGCAGCGCTTGTGGTCATGCGGCGCAAAGGCCGCCGCCGTCAGCCCCTGCCCCGGGTCGGCGCTTTCTCTCACATCGGACATGGCAGGCCCCTTGACGGTTACACTGTAACATATGCTATCCCCGCGGCAGACTTCAATTCCAGCAAGCGAGGCCGGCTTTCATGAAGACACGCGCAATTCTGCTTAGCACCACCGTGGCGGGTTTCGCCATGGCCTCGGCGCAGGCCGACGTGCCCGCCGTGATCACCGACACACCTGTGGTGCATTCGCTCACGGCGCAGGTGATGGGCGATCTGGGCGAGCCCGCGCTCCTGCTCGACCGCGGCGCCGATCCGCACAACTTCCAGCTGCGCCCGACCCAGGCCCGGTCCCTTGCCGAGGCCGACATGATCTTCTGGGTCGGCCCGGAGATGACGCCCTGGCTGCAGCGGGCCATCGACGGGGTCGAGGCGCGCGGCGAGATCGTGACCCTGCTGACGGCCGATGGCGTGCGCCTGCAGGAGTATGCCCACGGCCACACCCATGATCATGATCACGGGCATGATCATGACGATCACGGGCACGACCATGACGACCATGGGCACGACCACGACGACCATGGGCATGACCATGACGATCACGGGCACGACCACGACGACCATGGGCATGACCACGACGATCACGGGCACGACCACGACGACCACGGGCACGACCACGACGATCACGGGCATGACCATGACGACCATGGGCACGACCACCACCATGACGGCACCGACCCGCACGCCTGGCTCGATCCCCACAATGCGGCGGCCTGGGTGCGCGCGATCGCCGCGCATCTCTCCGAGCGCGACCCCGACAACGCCGACATCTACGCCGCGAACGCCGCGGCCGCGATCGCCGACATCGAGGCGTTGGAGGCCGAGATCGCCGAGATGACCGAAGGGCTCGGCGCGTTCCCGGTCGTCGCCTTCCACGATGCCTATGGCTATTTCTCCGACCGCTTCGGGATCAATGTCGTGGGCACCATCACCCTCGGCGACGCGGCCGCCCCCGGCGCGGCGCGGCTGGCGGAACTCCGCGACCAGCTGGCCGACGGCGAGGTGGTCTGCATCTTCCCGGAGGTCAATCACAGTTCGCGCTACGTCGACATGCTGGTCGAGGGCACCGATGTGCGGGTCGGCGCGCTGCTCGACCCTGCAGGCGTGGCGCTGGACTTCGGCCCCGACCTCTACGCCACGCTGATGCGCAATCTCGCGCGCGACATTGCCGCCTGCGTCACCGAGAGCTGAGGCGCGCCACAGGCTACAGGGACCGTGAAGGGGGCCGGCGTGGACGGGATCCGCGCCGGCCTCGTCAGTTTCGGGAACGGGTGGCGGCGCGATACCAGTCGCGAATCAGCGCCCGCTCCTCCTCGGTCATGTAGGCGATGTTGCCGGGCGGCATCGCGCGGCTGAGCCCGGATTGCAGATAGATCGCGCGGGCATGGCGGGCGATGTCGGCCTGCGTCTCCAGGCGCAGGTTGCCCGGCGCCCAGTGCAGCCCCGGCCAGAGCGGCTGGGCCGCGTGGCACATCGAGCAGCGCCCCAGCACGACGCTCTCGACCTCGTCGAAGCCCGCGGCGGCGGCGAAGCGCTGCTCGGCCGGGCTGCGCGGCGCCGCCTCCAGCGCCGCCTCGGGCCGGCCGGGCGCCACGCTCAGGCCCACCAGCACGAGGAAGATCGCAGCCGTCGCACCCCAGGTCCACCAGGGGCGTCCGCGCCCGGCATGCATGGCGTTGAAGAAATGCCGGATCGAAACCCCCATCAGGAACACCAGCGCACCGATCAGCCAGGCATGGTCGGTGGCGAAGGACAGCGGATAGTGGTTCGACAGCATCAGGAAGATCACTGGCAGGGTCAGGTAGTTGTTGTGCAGCGATCGCTGCTTGGCCATCTGCCCCAGATAGGCCGCCGGCTCGCGCCCGGCGCGCAGGTCGGCCACCACGATCTTCTGGTTCGGGATGATGATGAAGAAGACGTTGGCCGACATGATCGTGGCGGTGAAGGCCCCCAGATGCAGGAGCGCGGCTCGACCGGAGAAGACCTGCGCATAGAACCACGACATCGCAACGAGCAGCCCGAACAGCACCAGCATCAGCCCGGTGGTGTTCGCCCCCAGCCGCGACTTGCAAAGCTGGTCATAGGCAATCCAGCCTGCGGCCAGCGAGACCAGCGAGATCGCGACCGCCGCCCAGATCGGCAGATCCATCACCTCGAAATCGATCAGATAGAACTCCGCGCCAACGTAGTAGACGAGTATCAGAAGCGCGAAGCCCGACAGCCAGGTCCAGTAGGCCTCCCACTTGAACCAGATCAGATGGTCGGGCAGCCGGTCGGGGGCGACCGTGTATTTCTGGATGTGGTAGAAGCCGCCACCATGCACCTGCCACTCCTCGCCCGCCACTCCGGCGCCCAGGCCCGGCGGCCGGCGCAGGCCGAGGTCGAGCGCGATGAAGTAGAAGGACGAGCCGATCCAGGCGATGGCGGTGATCACGTGCAGCCAGCGGACCGCGAACTCGGCCCATTCCCCGATCACCGCCCAGTCCAGCATCCCGACCTCCGTGCCGTTCCCGGCAAGCTATCGCCACCCCGGCCGCCGCTTGCAACGGCTTCGACGGCGCCACAGCCGGCCATGGCCCGCCCTGCCATGGATTTGGGCGGGCGCGGCCGGCCGTGGGCCGGGCAGCGCGCGGCTTGGGCCGCGATTGGGACTTCCGAAACCGGCGCGGATTGGTCATCACTGGCGACATCGCCACAGGACGATCCGATGCCCGACCAGCCCCCCCGCTATCCCCGAGACCTGCGCGGCTACGGCCCGACCCCGCCAGATGCGCGCTGGCCGGACGGTGCGCGCATCGCGCTGTCGCTGGTGCTGAACTTCGAGGAGGGTGGCGAGAACTGCCTGCTGCACGGCGATGCGGCCTCCGAGGCCTTCCTCTCCGAGATCGTCGGTGCCCAGCCCTGGCCCGGGCAGCGGCACTGGAACATGGAATCGCTCTATGACTACGGTGCCCGGGCAGGCTTCTGGCGGCTGCACCGGATGTTCACGGCCCTCGATCTGCCGGTCACGGTGTTCGGAGTGGCAACCGCACTGGCCCGCGCGCCCGACTGCGTGGCCGGCATGAAGGAGGCCGGCTGGGAGATTGCCAGCCACGGGCTGAAATGGGTCGAGCACAAGGACATGGCCGAAGCCGAGGAACGCGCCGCCATCCGGGCCGCAAGCGCGCTCCATGCCGAGGTGGTGGGGGCGCCCGCGCGCGGCTGGTACACCGGCCGCTGTTCGGTCAACACCCTGCGTCTGGTCGCCGAGGAGACCGAGGTCGACTGGCTCTCGGATGCCTACGACGACGATCTGCCGCACTGGACGCGGCTGGCCGGGCGCGACCGTCTGATCCTGCCCTACACACTCGATGCCAACGACATGCGCTTCGCCACCACGCAGGGCTTCAACACGGGCGATCACTTCTTCGCCTATCTGAAGGACAGCTTCGATTGCCTCTACGCCGAAGGCGGCGCCGGCAAGGCCAAGATGATGAGCATCGGGCTGCATTGCCGGCTGGCCGGCCGCCCGGGCCGGGCGACGGGTCTGAAGCGCTTTCTAGATTATGCGCTGGGGCATGAGCATGTCTGGTTCGCCACCCGCGGCGCGATCGCCGGGCACTGGGCCGACGAGCATCCGCCCGCGCAGGCCGAACGCCCCTCCGCGATGCCGCGCGACCGCTTCGTAGAGCGCTTCGGCGGCATCTTCGAACATGCGCCCTGGATCGCCGAGAAGGCCTGGGCGCTGGAACTGGGCCCGGCCCATGACGGC
>PUNI01000536.1 GCA_003551745.1 Paracoccaceae bacterium
AGCGGCGCCACGGGGCGTTCGTCCGCGACAACCGGGCGCTGATCGGAGCGGCGGCTGACCTTTCCGATGGCGGACTGGCGCTCGCCGCCTTCGAGATGGCGGCCGCGGCGGGGATCGGGGTGAGGCTGGAGCCGGGCGACATCCCCACCCTCTTCGGCGAGGACCAGGCGCGCTATCTCCTCGCCTGTTCCTTCGACCAGGCCGAGGCGCTGATGGTGGCGGCCCATGCGGTCGGCGTGCCGGTGGCCCATGTCGGCCGCTTTGGCGGCACCGAGGTCCGGCTGGGCGGTTCGGCGGCGCCTCTGGCCGAGCTCGACGCGCTGTGGCGCGGCGTGTTCGCGGCGCGCTTCGGCTGACCTTGCCACCCGCGCGGGCGGCGATTACGTTTCGTTCAAGCCCAGCTTTTCGAGGAGCACGCGCGTCATGCCGATCTCGGCCCAGGAAATCGAGGACCTCCTGCGAGACAGCTTTCCCAAGGCGCGCATCACCATCACCGACCTCGCCGGCGACGGGAACCACTATGCCGCCGAGGTGATCGACGAGAGCTTCCGCGGATTGAACCGCGTTCAGCAGCAGCGCGCCGTCTACTCAGCCCTCAAGGGCAAGATGGACGGCAGCCATGGCGAGCTCCACGCGCTCGCTCTCACCACCAAGGCACCGGAGTAGCCCAAGATGTCGGACGCGCAGGAGCAGATCAGGCAGACCGTCACCGAAAACGACGTCGTGCTGTTCATGAAGGGCACCAAGACGATGCCCCAGTGCGGCTTCTCGAGCCGCGTGGCAGGAGTGCTGAACTTCATGGGCGTCGACTATCGCGACGTCAACGTGCTTGCCGACGAAGGCGTGCGGCAGGGTGTGAAGGACTACTCCGACTGGCCGACCATCCCGCAGCTCTATGTCAAGGGCGAGTTCGTGGGCGGCTGCGACATCATCACCGAGATGACGCTGTCGGGCGAGCTCGACCAGCTCTTCGACCAGAAGGGCGTCACCTACGACAAGGGTGCGGCCGAGAAGATCCGCGAGGCGAACAGCTGAGGGCGGTCACGGGCGGCGCTCAGCGCGCCGCACACTCCGAATAGAGCACCGTATCCTCGCCGGTCTCGCCGTCCTGCCAGTAGAGCGAGGCCTCGTCGCCCCTGGACCACCAGACATAGCCCGACTCGCCCTCGGGTGGCGCGTAGCGGGCCCCGGAAGCCGAGATGCGCTGGAGCAGCGCGACCTGCCGCCCCTCAACATTCAGCACGACCGCGCCCGGTCCTTCGGTGTTCACATAGGCCACCGGCACCGCCACATCGCGCTCGCAGAGATAGGTGACCGCGACGAGGTCGAGCCCGGCCGGGGTCTCCGCCCACGCCATGCCGGGCAGCCCGGCCAGCAACAGCATCGCTCCCCAACGCCTCATGTGCGCCTCCTCTCTTCCAGATGATCGGCCAGCGCCTCGGCGCGGGCGGCGATCTCGGCCATGCCGTCGGCCACCTCGGCCGGGATCACCGGCACCTCCACCCGTTCGGGCGCCGGCGCCGGGCGCGCCTTCAGCGCCGACAGCTCGTTGCGGGCAAGGCGCAGCTGTTCCTCCAGCCCGGTCAGCCGGTCGGCCAGCATCAGCCCGGCCATCAGAAGCATCCGCGCCTCGGGCAGACGGCCGACCTGTTCGAGAAGCGCCTGCGCCTCGGTGTCGAGGGCGCGCGCGGCGGCGAGCAGATACTGCTCTTCGCCGGGCTGGCAGGCGACCACGAACTGCTTGCCGCCGATGTGCACCGTCTGCTCAGCCATGAGCCGCATCCTCCGCCGGGCCGACGCCGGCCAACGGGCGCAGCTCGGCCATGATTTCCTCCAGCTCCGCGATCTCGGCCTTGCGGGCGGCGCGCAGGCTCTCGATCTCCGCCTGCAGCGCGCGCATCGCCGCGCCGGGGTCGGCGGTGCCGGCCTGCTGGGCCTCGATCAGCTTGCGGTTGGCGTCGGCGAGCTGGGCGTTGGCCTTCTTCAGCCGCTGCAACTCGAAGCCCTGCACGTCGAGCTGCTCGTTGGCGCGGGCCAGCTTGCGCTCGACCTGCCCGATCAGCGATTCCTGACGCTCCTTGATCGCGCGCACCCGTTCGGTGAGCTGCGCGTTGGCGGTACGCTCGGCCTCCAGAGCCTCGCGCAGCGCCGCTTCGGCGCCCGAGGCCGCGACCTCGGGCCCCGGAAGGTTCTGCGCCGCCTGGGCGATGCGGTCCAGCGCGGCGGTGATCCGCCGCTCCAGCCCGGAAAGCTCGCTCATCGGATGCTCCCTCTCGCTGCCTCGCCGCGGCGAATCGCCGGCGGCCCTTTTTTGCGCTGATGTTAGCGCAAAGGGGCGGGACAATGCGCCCCCTCTTTTTCAACCGCTTGGCGGGTCCGCTTGATCTTGCCCATCACCCTGTTAAGGCAGGCGCCGGGCCGCCGGAAGGGGCGGCAGAGGCGGAAAAAAGGGGCCCGAGTTGGACATCGCAAGCCTGCGCAGCGCGCACCCGGAGCACTGGAAGAAGGCCGCCGCGCTGCGGGTGCTGGCCATGGATGCGGTGCAGGCCGCCAAGTCGGGCCATCCGGGCATGCCGATGGGCATGGCCGATGTCGCCACCGTGCTGTTCGAGAAGCATCTGAAGTTCGACGCCGCGGCTCCCGACTGGCCCGACCGCGACCGCTTCATCCTGTCGGCCGGGCATGGCTCGATGCTGCTCTATGCGCTGCTGCATCTGACCGGCTATCCCGGCATGACGGCCGAGGAGCTGCGCGCCTTCCGGCAGTGGGGCTCCAAGACCGCCGGGCACCCCGAGTTCGGCCATGCCGCCGGCATCGAGACGACCACCGGCCCGCTGGGCCAGGGGCTCGCCAATGCCGTCGGCTTCGCCATCGCCGAGGAAAGCCTGCGCGCGCGCTTCGGCCGCAAGATCGTGGATCACCGCACCTGGGTGATCGCCGGCGACGGCTGCCTGATGGAGGGGATCAGCCACGAGGCAATCGGGCTGGCCGGGATGCAGCGGCTGCGCAACCTCATCGTGCTGTGGGACAACAACGGCATCTCCATCGACGGGAGCGTCGATCTGGCCTGCGTCACCGACCAGCGCGGGCGCTTTGCCGCCGCGGGCTGGGAGGTGCTGTCCTGCGACGGCCATGACCCGGCCGACATCGACCGCGCGCTGACGGCGGCGACCGCCGCCGACCGCCCGGTGATGGTGGATTGCCGGACCCACATCGGTTTCGGCAGCCCGAAGAAGCAGGACACCGCCGGCGCCCATGGCTCCCCGCTGGGCGCCGAGGAGATCGCGGTGGTGCGCGAGATCTACGGCTGGCCGCATGCGCCCTTCGAGATCCCCGAGGACATCCGCGCCGCCTGGGCCGCCATCGGCGCCCGCGGCGCGCCCGAACGCACCGCCTGGGAGAGCCGGCTGGCCGCGCTCTCGGCAGGCAAACGCGCCGAGTTCGGCCGGCGCTTCGCGCGGCAGACCCCGAAGAAGCTGGCCGCGGTGATCCGCGCGCTGAAGCGCCAGGCGGCGGAGACGCGGCCGACGATCGCCACCCGCAAGGCGTCGGAGATGGTGCTGGAGGTGGTCAACCCGATCATGCCAGAGACCCTCGGCGGCTCGGCCGATCTGACCGGCTCGAACAACACGCTGACCGCCGACCTGGGGATCTTCGACCCCGAGAACCGCAAGGGCCGCTACATCCATTTCGGCATCCGCGAGCATGGCATGGCGGCGGCGATGAACGGCATGGCGCTGCATGGCGGGATCCGGCCCTATGGCGGCACCTTCCTCGTCTTCACGGATTATGCCCGCGGCGCGATGCGGTTGTCCTCGCTGATGGGCCAGCCGGTGATCTATGTGATGACGCATGATTCGATCGGGCTCGGCGAGGACGGCCCGACCCATCAGCCGATCGAGCATCTGGCGATGCTGCGGGCGACGCCGAACATCCGCGTGCTGCGCCCCGCCGATCTGGTGGAGACGGCCGAGGCCTGGGAGATCGCGCTGGCCACCACCGACCGGCCCTCGGTGCTGGCGCTGTCGCGGCAGAACCTGCCCACGGTCCGCACCGTGCATGGCAACCGCAACCTCTCGGCGCAGGGCGGCTACATTCTCGCCGAGGCCGAGGGCGGGCGCGCCAAGGCGCTGCTGATGGCGACGGGTTCGGAGGTGTCGGTGGCGCTCGCGGCGCGGGATCTGTTGCAGGCCGACGGCGTGCCGACACGCGTCGTCTCGATGCCCTGCTGGGAGATCTTCGAGGAACAGCCCGAGAGCTGGCGGCGCAAGGTGCTGCCGGCGGGGCCGGTGCGGGTGGCGGTGGAGGCGGGCATCCGCTTCGGCTGGGACCGCTGGCTCTATGGCGAGCGCGGCAAGCGCGAGAAATCGGGCTTCGTCGGCATGCACGGCTTCGGCGCCTCGGCACCGGCCGACCGGCTCTACGGCGAGTTCGGCATCACGCCCGAAGCGGTGGCGGAGAAGGCCCGCAGCCTGATCAAGTAGGCCCGCCGACGCGCCCCCCGCCAACTTGCCCGCCGCCGCCAGAGCGCCGTGGCCTGCCCGCGGTGCATGGGGGGCGGACGCGGGCGGGCGGGTGGGGCGTCCGCCCCCCATGCCCCCGTCCCCCCCTTGCACCGTCCCCA
>PUNI01000273.1 GCA_003551745.1 Paracoccaceae bacterium
CCCTCGCCCACCGCGAGCCCGCCCACCGCATAGCCGTCGAAGCCGATCTCGACGAGCCGTGCGGCGCTCTCAGCCCGCAGCTCGGGGTAGACGCTGCCCTGCTGGATGCCGAAGAGCGCATGCCCCGGCCGCTCGCCGAAGGCCGCCTTCGAGCGTTCGGCCCAGCGCATCGACAGCGCCATCGAGGCCCGCGCGGTGCCCTCCTCGGCCGGCCAGGGCGTGCACTCGTCGAAGGCCATCACGATGTCGGAGCCCAGCAGCCGCTGGATCTCCATGCTGCTCTCGGGCGTCAGGAACTGCTTCGCGCCGTCGATGTGGCTCTTGAACGCCACCCCCTCTTCGGTGAGCTTGCGCAGCCCGGCGAGGCTCATCACCTGGAAGCCCCCGGAGTCGGTCAGGATCGGGCGATCCCAGTTCATGAAGCGGTGGAGCCCGCCGAGGGCGGCGATGCGCTCGGCACCGGGCCGCAGCATCAGGTGATAGGTGTTGCCCAGCAGGATGTCGGCGCCGGTGGCCCGCACGCTTTCGGGCAGCATCGCCTTCACCGTGCCGGCCGTGCCCACCGGCATGAAGGCCGGGGTGCGGATCACCCCGCGCGGGGTCTCGATCTCGCCCAGCCGGGCCTTGCCGTCCGTCGCCAGAAGCCGAAACCCGAAGCCCGCCATGCCGTCCCCTGCCCGCCGGCCCTCTCTGCCCCGGGCCGCCGGGCTTGCCAAGGGCAGGACGCCGCAGGGCTGGACGATGCGCGGCCGATTTCTTATCTTTCGTGTCAGGAATGGCAGGAGCGCCGCATGACCCATGCTGACACGCCGGCCGAGGGCGAGCCGCTGATCCGCCCCTCCAGCACCGACCATCCGCTCTACGAGCGTGTGGTCGAGGCCTGCCGTACGGTCTACGACCCCGAGATCCCGGTGAACATCTACGACCTCGGGCTCGTCTACACGATCGACATCAACGAGGCCAACGAGGTGAGCATCCACATGAGCCTCACTGCGCCCGGCTGCCCCGTCGCGGGCGAGATGCCGGGCTGGGTGGCCGATGCGGTGGAGCCGGTCGAGGGCGTCAAGCAGGTCGACGTCAACCTCGTCTGGGAACCGCCCTGGGGGATGGACCGGATGAGCGACGAGGCCCGGCTGGAACTGGGGTTCATGTGAGCGAGGCTGCCGAACAGATGGCCGAGCGCGCCCGGATGCTGGCGGGCGACCTCTACGACCCCGGCGACGCCGAACTGGTGGCCCTGCGGCGGCGCGCGCAGGCGCTGATGCGCGACTACAACGCGACCATCGATGGCGAGACGGAGCCGCGGGCAAGGCTTCTGGGGGCGTTGCTGGGCACATGGAACGGCGCGGTGATCCGTCCACCCTTCCATGTCGACTATGGCGCCCACATCCATTTCGGGGCGGGCTGCTTCGTGAACTATGGCTGCGTGATGCTGGATGTCTGCGAGATCCGCATCGGCGCCGGCACCCAGATCGGGCCCCATGTGCAGGTCCTTGCCGCGGATCATCCGCGCGGGGCCGATGTCCGCGCCGAGGGGTTGGAGAACGGCAGGCCGGTGACGGTCGGCGCGAATGTGTGGATCGGCGGCGGTGCCATCCTGCTTCCGGGGATCACCGTCGGTGACGATGCCATCATCGGGGCCGGCGCGGTGGTCACCCGCGATGTCGAACCCGGCACCACCGTGGCGGGAAATCCGGCCCGGCCACTGCCAAGGTGAACACGCTTTGGCCGGCGCCCGGCGCCGGCCGCGGAGAGGACGAGACATGTTTGCGATCCCCGGCCAGGCGGCCGTCACCCTCACCCCCCGCGCCGTGCGTCAGATCGCCCGGCTGATGGAGCGCGACGGCAGCGCGGGCCTGCGCATCGGCGTCAAGAAGGGCGGCTGCGCGGGCATGGAATACACCATGGAATATGCCGCCGAGGTCGGCCCGCATGACGAGGTGGTCGAGCAGGAGGGGGCGCGGGTTCTGATCGCGCCGATGGCGCAGATGTTCCTGATCGGCACCGAGATCGATTACGAGACCTCGCTGCTGGAGTCGGGCTTCAGGTTCCGCAACCCCAATGTGGTCGAAGCCTGCGGCTGCGGCGAATCGGTCAAGTTCCGCGAGGAAGGCGCCGGCTGAGCCGGCGGCCCTGCCAAAGGCATATCGTACGACTGCCGGGGCTTTCCCGGCCTTTTCATTGGCGGGTCCCTCTCCTACGCTGCCGCGTCAATCGATGGAGGGGTGAAGATGCGCCGCAAGCTGGCCGCCGGAAACTGGAAGATGCACGGGCTTGCCGCCGACCTCGCCGAGGCAGAGGCGCTGGCGGAAGCCCACCCCTCGCCGGGCTGCGAGGTGCTACTCTGCCCGCCTGCGACCCTGGTCGGGCGCATGTCGGCGGCGCTCCAGCGCACCCCGGTGGTGGTGGGTGGGCAGGACTGTCATGCCGAGGAGAGCGGCGCGCATACCGGAGATGTCTCGGCGGCGATGCTTGCCGATGCCGGGGCGAGCCATGTCATCGTCGGCCATTCCGAGCGCCGCACCGATCACGGCGAGACCGATGCCCAGGTCGCCGCGAAGGCCGCCGCCGCCCATCGCGCCGGGCTGGTGGCGATCATCTGCCTCGGCGAGACCGAAGCCGAGCGCGACGGGGGCGAGACGCTCGACGTGGTGGCCCGTCAGCTGGCCGGCGCGCTGCCCGCGGGCGCCACGGCCGAGAACACCGTCATCGCCTACGAGCCGGTCTGGGCCATCGGCACCGGCCGCACCCCTACCGAGGCCGAGATCGCCGAGGTCCACGCCGCCCTCCGCGCCGGCCTGCCCGAGCACATGGCCGCGGGCACGCGGCTCATCTACGGCGGCTCGGTGAAGCCCGCGAACGCGGCCGCGATCTTTGCCCTGCCCGAGGTCGACGGCGCTCTGGTCGGCGGCGCCTCGCTGAAGGCGGCGGATTTCTCGGCCATCGTCGCCGCGCTCGACGCCGCCGCGGGCTGAGCCCCCGCCTATTCCCCCAGCGCGATCCCCTCGCGACGCGGGTCGGCTGCCCCGAAGAGCCGGCCGTTGTCGATCGAGATCGCCTGCACGCCCGAAGGGCGCGGCCCGATGCTCACCTCGAAGCCCATCGCCTCCAGCGGCTCTGCGAGATCGGCGGCCCAGGTGCCCTCCTCGAGGATGTAGGTGCCGAAGGCGTTGACGAGTTGCGGCATGTCGGCGGCCGCCTGCACATCCATCCCCCAGTCGAGATGGGCGAGGATGTGGGTCGCGGTGTAGACGATGATCGGCGCGCCCCCGGGCGATCCGGTCACCAGTACCGGTGCGCCGTCGCGCAGCACGATGGTGGGCGCCATCGACGAGCGCGGGCGCTTGCCCGGCTCCACCCGGTTCGCGATCGGCCAGCCGTCCGCATGGCTGCGGAAGGAGAAGTCGGTGAGCTCGTTGTTGAGAAGAAGCCCCCGCACGAACAGCCGCGCGCCGAAACCGCTTTCGATGGTGGTGGTCATCGCCAGCGCATTGCCGTCGGCATCGACGATCGAGATGTGGCTGGTGGCGGGCCGTTCCGGGTCGGTGTCGGGCGCCCAGATCAGCGCGTGATCCCATTCGGGCTCCCCGACGGGCACCTCCGGCAGCGCGTCCTCGCGGCGCAGCAGCTCCGCGCGGTCGGCGAGATAGTCGGGGTCGGTCAGCCCCGCCACCGGCACCGGCACGAAATCGCTGTCGGCGATGAAGCGGCCGCGGTCGGCGAAGGCGAGCCGGGTGGCGTCCCCGATCAGCCGCCAGGTCTCGGGCGCCTGCGGGTCCATTCCGGCGAGGTCGAAATGCTCCAGCTTGCCGAGGATCTGCGCCACCGTGATCGCGCCCGACGAGGGCGGCCCCATGCCGCAGACCTCGGCACCGCGATAGCCTGTGCAGACCGCCGGGCGCTCGACGACGCGATAGCGTGCCAAGTCCTCGAGGCTCAGAAGCCCGGGGTTGCCCTCGGCGCCGCGCACCGCCGCGACGATGTCCTCGGCGATGGGCCCGCGATAGAAGGCAGTCGCGCCCTCGGCCGCGAGCGCCCGCAACGTCTCTGCATAGTCCGGGTTGGTGCGGATGTTGCCCGCGGCGAGCGGTTCGCCCCCCGGCAGGAAATACGCTGCGGTCGCCGGAAAGCGCGAGAGCCGCTCGACATCGCCCGCGATCTGGCCGGCGAGCCGCGGCGAGACCGCGAAACCCTCCTCGGCAAGGGCAATGGCCTCGTCGAAGAGGCCCGCCCAGTTCGCCCGGCCCCAGCGGCGATGCGCGGCCTCCATCAGCGCGGGCGTCCCCGGCGTGCCCACCGACAGCCCGCCCAACACCGCATCCCAGAAGGCCAGCGGCTCGCCCGCCGCGTCCTGAAAGAGCCGCGGCGTGGCTGCCAGCGGCGCGGTCTCGCGCCCGTCGAGCGTCGTCACCGCGCCGGTCGCGGCGTCGTACCACACCAGGAAGGCCCCGCCGCCGAGGCCCGAGGATTGCGGCTCCACCAGCCCCAGCACCGCCTGCACCGCCACCATGGCGTCGGCCGCCGTTCCGCCATCGCGCAGCACCCGCGCTCCGGCCTCTGCCGCCAGAGGGTTCTGCGCGGCCACCATCCAGCGCCCGGCCTCAACCGGCCGGCCCTC
>PUNI01000157.1 GCA_003551745.1 Paracoccaceae bacterium
GTGGCGCGTGACGTGCTCCTGCATCGCCACCGCATCGGCGCCGGGCGGGATCGGCGCGCCGGTGAGGATGCGCAGGCAGGTGCCGGGTGGCAGCGGGCTCGCGGCCTCGCCAGCCGCCACGCGACCTGCAACGGCCAGGCGCCATGGCCCGGGCCCACCCAGATCGGCAGTGGCCAGCGCAAAGCCGTCCATGGCCGAATTGTCGAAGGGCGGCAGCGGGATGGGCGAGATGGCGGCCTCGGCCGTCACCCGGCCGGTTGCGCCCGCAAGCGGCAGCGTCTCGGTGCCGCCCACCGGCGCCGCCAGCGCCAGTCCGGCCGCCCGGGCCGCGCGCCAGTCCATCAGGCCCGTCGCGCCCGCGCCCGCCTCGGCGTCACGGGTCATCTGCATGCTGCGCCTCCTCCCCCAATGGACGCGGTGCCGGCCGCTGCGCTGCCTACCCGTCCTGGCCCCGGGCGCGGCGGGCCGCGAAGACGGCGTCGTCCCAGCCGTCGTTCTTCGCCACATGGTCCCACGCAAGGCCGTCGCGCTCCAGCCGATACGCAATCTCGGCCAGGTCCACGGCCGTCAGCGCACCGATGCCGCGCGACGAGCCGGCCGGCAGCTGCGCCGCGCCGTCGCGGATCACCTGCACCTCGGGCGCCTGCATCGCGCCCTCGACCGCCAGCCACAGGATGCGGGCGAGATGGACGTAGGCGGGGTTCAGCCCGTGGGCGTCGCACACCCGCTCCAGGTCGCGCAGGAAGGGGGTGGCCCAGCGGGCGGGGAAGCGGGCGATGATCTCCTCGGCCTCGGTCATGAAGGCGCGGGCGGCGATGCCCTCGCGGTTGGCGGCCTCGCGGCCGGCCTTTTCGTAGAGGAGCGCCAGGAAATCGGCCTGCACGCCCGGCGTGTCCGACAGATCGCGGAAATGGGTGTGACGTTCAAAGCCGTGTCGGGCATAGGCGGCATCGAGGCCGCGCGGCGTCTCGCCCATCAGACCGCCGTCGATGTAGACGCCGGTGTTGGGCTGTACCGGCGTCGGAGGGGTCAGGAACAGCGCGGCATAGAGCTTCTGCAACTCCAGCGCGTCGGGGATCGCCGCGGCGGCGGTGCTCAGGGCGGCGGTCTCGGGGCCGAGATGGAGGCCGATCTCCTCGCCGATGGCGTCGAGATCGGCGGGCAGGTCGTCGCGGAAGGTGGCGAGATAGTCGTCGCCGCCCGGGGGCGCGAAGGCGCGGGCAAGGCAGAGCCACAGGTCTCGGCGGGAGTACGCCTCGGCGGTCAGGTCGCGGGGGGCGGGCGGGGTCATGTCGTTGGCCATGGGGGCTCCTGTCGGGTCGGACGCCGGGGCGGAGACCCGCCCCGGCGCGTCGCTCACGCCTCGTCCTCGCCGCCGAGTTTCCAGGCGGCGAAGCCGTAGACCATGTTGGCGATGCCGATGCCGAGGCCCAGCAGCGCCCATTCGGTCATGGACGGGGTGTATTCGATCAGCTGCGTCTGCACCCAGGAGCCCTTGAACAGCGGCACCTGCTGGCCGCCGATGATGAACTCGTAGCGCGCGATGAACAGACCGATCATCACCAGAAGCCCCGAGGTCACCTGCGCCAGCCCGTTGGAGCGCGTCGCCGGCAGCAGCATCAGCACCAGCGGCACCAGCGTGCAGACCCCGAGCCCGATGTAGAACAACGGCCCCGACAGCATGTGGTCCCACACCTGCAACCCTTCGGCGTTGGACCACCAGCCGGTGACGGCACGGCCCGCATGCAGCAGGAAGTGCAGCGCGATCAGCGCCCCGAAGAGGCGCGCCAGCGGCCCCTCGAACAGCCAGCGCAGCTCGTCCGACATGCGGTCGTGGCGGAACCCGTGGGCCAGATGCGAGAACACCATGGTGAACGCGAGCGCGCCCACCAGGCTCTCGATCAGGAACACCACCGGGATCTCGCCGCCGAACCACATCGGCCGCATCGCCATCATGCCATAGACCGACCCCGCCACCAGCGTGATCGCCAGCGCCAGCAGCGCCAGCGGCCAGACCAGCGGATTGGGCCGCACCGTGGGCTGCTTGATCGAATTGAACAGCACGATCGCCAGAAGCACCGTGTAGGCGCCCACCAGCAGGATCTTCCAGAACAGCGGCGACTGGGTCTGCATGTTCAGCGGCGTGGCCCAGAGCGCCATCAGCGGGTTCGACAGCTCCAGAAACAGCACCGCGACCCCGCCCATCAGGCCCGCCAGCGCGAGGCCGAGGCAGCGTTTGGCCACCGGGCGGAATGCTTCGACACCCAGCACATGATAGATCGCCGCCACCATCACGAGGCCGGTGGAGGTGAGCAGAAAGTAGTCGTAGAGCACGATGGGCAGGCCCCAGAAGATGCCTGCGTTGGTGGTGTTGAAGGCGGCATGACCCAGGGTCATGATCTGCCACACCGCATAGCCGCCGGCGACCACCACGATCGTCAGCGAGATCAGGAAATGCAGCATCCACTGGGTCTCGCGCCCCGAGTGTCCGCCAGAGAAGTCGGTGATGCTTGCCATGTCTCAGTCCTCCCTCAGCTGCGGCGCTTGGAGCGCTGGCCGGGCACGACGGGCGAGCCGCCGCCCGACAGGTAATAGACCTTGGGCCGGTTGCCGGTTTCCTCCTTCAGCCGGACCCCGCCCTTCTCGGCGATCAGCCGGTTGACGTTGCTTTCGGGGTTGTCGAGGTCGCCGAAGAACCGCGCCTTGGGGGCGCAGACGCGCACGCAGGCCGGGGTGAACTCGCGGGTCTCGGGATCGTCCTCGTCCAGATCGGCCACGCCCTCGGGGGCCTGGGTGATCTTGTGGTGGCAGAAGGTGCATTTCGACACCACGCCCTTGGGCTGCACCCCGATCCCCTTGGAGGGGTCGGCGTATTCGTCGGGCATCCGGAAGGGCGGGTTCCAGACCTGCCGCCGGCCCTCGCCCGGGAAGGCGGCCTTGACGTCGGGCTCCACCACCGGCGCTTCGTCCATGTAGAAGCGCACGCCATAGGGGCAGGCGACCATGCAGTACTTGCAGCCGATGCACTTGTTCCAGTCCACCAGCACGACGCCGGTGCCCTCGTCCACGAAGGTGGCCTTGGTCGGGCAGACCGAGACGCAGGACGGGTTCTCGCACTGCATGCAGGGCCGCGGCAGCCAGCTGACGTTCAGATGCGGATAGTCGCCCTCGGAATAGAACAGCACGTCCTGCCAGTTCTCGCCCGGCAGCCGGCTGTTCTCCATCGCGCAGGCCGTGGTGCAGGCCTGGCAGCCGGTGCAGGTCTCGAGGTCGATGACCATTCCCCATTTTGCCATTGGATCGTTCCTCCCTTCAGGCCTTCGCCACGCGGACCTTGGTCGAGTAGTACATGCACTGCCCCGTCACCCGGTCGGACTGGTTGACGGTGCAGTCGCCCGAATGCCCCGTGGGCACCTCGTTCGACCAGCGGCCCGAGGCCCAGTGGCCGTATTCCATGGGCAGCACGATCGTGTCGGGCCGCGTGCCGGCAAACACCCGGCAGCGCGCCTCGATGGTGCCGACGTCCGAGGTGATCCGCACCCGGTCGAGGTCGCGGATGCCGCGGGCGGCGGCGGTGGCGGGGTTGATCTCGACGAAGGCCTCGCCGCGCCCGCCCAGCACCGGCTGCAGATGCGCGATCACCATCGGCAGGTTCGAGCCGCGCCCCTCGGCATGCAGCGCCACCTTGGGGGTGGAGAGATAGAGGTCGCCCCCGCCGGGATGCACCGGCTCTTCCCAGATCGGGAACATCAGCCGGTCAGGGTCGCGCCCCGTCGCCCCGGCGATCCACTCGGCGTTCTGCTCCAGAAGCCCTGAGCGGAACTCGAACTTGCCCGAAGGCGTGCGCAGGAGGCGTGCCTTGACCTCCTCGGCATCCATCTCGCGGGCGTAATCGATCCCGTCCCACTCATAGAAGGCGCCGTTCCGCAGCTGCCACATGTAGGGCTTCTTGTACCAGATGCCCTTCTCGACCCAGGCCTCCCAGCCGTCGACGCCGTTGTCGCCGGGGTTGGCCTCGAAGCCGCGGGCCATGTGGCGCAGCACGTTCTCCGAGCTTTCGAGCGCCTCGAAATACTCGGCCATGCGCCCGCCCATGCGCTTGCCGATCTCGATCAGCACGTCGCCGAAATACTTGGTGTCATGGATCGGGTCGATGGCCGGCACACGCAGATGGGCATGCGGATAACCCTCCAGCGGCATCGGCCCGCAATCCTGATAGCGCTCCAGATAGCTGTGGTCGGGCAGGATCAGATCGGCGAAATGCCCCGCCTCGGAGGGGAAGGGCGAGGTGTCGATGACGAACACCTCCTTCATCGCCTCTTCCCAGACCTGCCCGTTGGGTGCGGTCCAGATGGCGTTGTTCTGATAGAAGAGGATCGTGTCGAGCTTGTAGGGCGCGCCCGCCAGGCTGTTCGGCCCGACCTCCTGCTGCATGTTGCGCGCCAAGAGATAGCCGTCGCGGTGGCCTTGCATGTCGATGCGCGGCTGCTGCCGCCAGGGCCCGTTCTCGGCATAGTCGTCGCGATAGTCGGCCATGTTCGCCGGCAGCGCGCCATAGCTCGGGCCCATCTGGTACATCATCCCGCCCTTGGCGAAGACCGCGCCCACCAAA
>PUNI01000511.1 GCA_003551745.1 Paracoccaceae bacterium
AAGGGGACCCGCGCCACCGAGCTGGCCGCCCGACGCTGCGCGAGATAGAAGAACGGATCTTCCAGCAGGTCTCGATCGCGCGGCAGACAGGCAAAGTGCAACTCGCGTCTGGCGAAGTCGGCGGCATAGGCGGTCGCCGGCTCCGCCGCGAGGCAGGCGGCCTCGATGGGGGGGCCAAGCGTGAAATCCCCGGGCAGGGAGGTGCGGAAGCCGGGCCTGGCCGCGGCGAGGACAGCATGATGCACGATGCCGGGTCCGCCCGCCGGAAACAGCGTCCGCGCCTCCTGTTCGGCCATCTCGGCGAGGTCCGGTTCGCGGCTGGCCGCAAGCAGCACCTCCAGCGCGGCCTCCGCCTCGGGCCGCCGGTCGATGTCCGCAGGGCGACCGCGCTCCAGCGGAAGCGTGGCCAGGGAACGGGCGATGGCCCGCGCACTGGGCCCCCCGGTGCGCCGCATCTCGGCAATGCTGCGGCGCAGGCGGCGGGTGAAGCCGGCCGTGGTGGCTTCCACCGGGTGGTAGATCATCCCGTCGGGGGTCTCGAACAGCGCCGCCCGGGCATGCACCGGATAGCGGAAACCCCAGCCGGCTCCGTGCACGCGCCGGCCGAAGTCATTGAGATCGGCCATGGCAAAGCCGGCATGGGCCAGTTCGGTGGCCACGAAGGATTCGTCATTGGGCCAGCGCAGGCGGGGCCCCGCCTCGTTGGCCGCCTGCCATTCCGGATACAGCGCCGCGCGCCGCGCCTGCAGGTGATCGAGGGCGGCACCGCTCAGCCGCACCAGCGGAAAGAGGCACCCGTGCACCTCGGGGCGGAACCGCGCCATGGTCCTGTGATGGCTCCACCCCGCCTGTCTGGGCCCGACCTCGGTGGCGAGGAAATCCTGCTCCGCCGCGGCATAGAGATCGAAGAAATCCTGTGCCGAACCGGCGTTGATGCGCACATCCGGTTCGATCATCCAGTACCGGTCATATCCGGCCAGCGCCCGGCGCACGAGATACAGCGCATAGTCGCCGCACCGATACGTCCATTTCGGCAGCACCGGCAGCCCGGCCGCCGCCGCCGCGGCATCGCTCAGCGAGACCTTGGCGACGCCCGCGGGCACCGCGACGGGACCCGACCGTTCGTCCATCGCCACGGCCAGATCGAGCCCCCTGAGCCCGCGATAGGGCGCCAGCGCCGCCTCCAGCGCGGCGCCGCCCTCATGGGTGCGCAGAACGAGCAGGTCGCTCATCGGTCCCCTTCCGGTCGGCCCGCGCCGGCGTCATGCCGTGACCGCACGGGCAATCACGCGTTGCGCCTCGGGCGTGAGATAGTCCAGCAGCCAGTCGCGCATCTCGGCGCGCACGGCAGCCGCATCCCCATCCGCCTGCACCTGCTCGGCTTCGGGCAGGATTGCAAGGGGCGCCTGACCGGACAGGAAGCCGTCATTGAGCCAGATGCAGGTCTTCCGGGTCCTGCTGCGGATATGCTGCTCCAGCCGTGGCCGGGTCATGCGCAGCCGCGGCAGGGCTGCGACCTCGGGCGACGCCTGCAACGCCGCCAAGGTGCGCCGGCGCGCCGCCAGCGGCATCTTCAGGCCGATCGTCTCGTTGGCCAGCATGAGCCAGGTCAGCGCGGCCCCGGGCAATGACTCGTTCACGCGGACCGGCGCAACCGGCGGCATCCGTGCGAAGCCGGAGACCACCGCGCAGAAATCCGTGACCACATCTCCGCCCCGGAGGTTCTCGCGGGCGAAGTTCCGCACCACGAGGTTTTCCGCCCCGACCAGATCGGCGAACCGGCGCAGCAGCCGGTCGTAGGGATACCGATACTCCATCGGGGTCGGCAGGGCGCGCAGGCATTTTCCGCCGCGGATGTTCTGCTGCAGCAGCGACTGATAGAGATCCACCGGGTCGCGCACATAGGCCACCACCGTAATGCGCGAAAAGCTGCGGCGCAGCCTGTCGATCAGGCGGGCCGGTTCCGGGACCGATGCGATGTGCTCGCTCGAGATGATGGCGAGCTGCGGGCGATCGGTGGCCACCTCGCCCTCGAATTCCACCCAGCACCGCTCGCCCCAGGCCCGTCCCTCGGCGGTACCGGCAAAATGCTGGCGCATGTGGGGATGGCGAAAGAAGGACTCGGCCGAGAAGGCGGCCGCAAGGGCGCGCTCGGGCATCAGTCGGGGCGCGGCATACAGCACGCCCGCCTCGCGCAGCGCCTCCCGCTGGGCCAGAAATGCCTTCTGGATCGAGGTGGTGCCGGTCTTGTGCGGGCCGATGTGGACGAGGACATGCGCCATACTGGCTCTCTTTACTCAACGTGGGTTGACGCATGAAATCGAACACTGCACGCCATTTCAGTAACGTGCCATGCCTCAGGGCTGCCGATCATCATTCGATCCTCCAGAAGCCCTGGCCTTGCTGGGGATACGCCCGCCTGGCCCTCGGTTTTCGCAAAGATTGCTGGCGGCAAGCACCTCTATGATGCGTGCAACCTTCTCGGTGTTCCAAAGCTCTCCTTCCGTTTCCGGATACATGTCGAAGGATTCATCGAAGCGAAAAGGCTCGTCTCCAGCATTGAATTGCTTCTCCAACCTTGCGTTGCTCTGGGAAAAATGTCCGAGAAAATCCTGTGCCTCCCGTTTTGTCGGCAGGAACTTCCCGGTCTTCCCCAAGCGCCAGAGAACGGCACGGCGAATCTTCTTGGGAACTTTCAGCTCGGCCAATTTCAAGGCCACGACACTTTGCTCCAAGCCAAATGCCGTATTCCGTCTCACCGGATGCTTCGCCGCCAGGCTGAGACCGACCCGCTTGCAGAAATCAGCAACAACATCGCGGTCTTTCAATGCCCATGGTTCATACGGGATCGGCAGGATATTTTCTATTCCAAAGGCCCCTCCCCACAGGTCGATCAGCTTTCCGGCGTAATCAAAGTAGCTTTTCAGATGCGGACGATATTCAGGAAGCGGGTGCGCTCTCAGCCCATAGAAGTCCAATGCAGGAGATTCGCTGATCACCTGGCTCCGGTGTGAGACCGCCAGAAGATCCTGCCGACGGAGATAGGCGAGCACGGTGATCCGAGCGAAGCGAGACCGGATCAGTTCAGCGAGCGCCGTAACTTCCTTGGGGTCGCTGAGCCAGAAGAATCCCTCTGCAGAAACTATGTTTGTCGTTTTTCGGGGACGAAAAAGGCGATCCGCTCTTCTTGGAAGTACGCGCGCGCCAAACGTCTCAAGCCGTCCAGATGTCTCGATGAGGCTGCTTGCGTTTCCTGCAATTCCGCGATGCGGCAACAGGTAGGCAGCGTCTTGTTGCTCGAGGTCACGCTGGCATCTGCTGAGAACGTACTGGATCGAGGAGGTCCCGGTCTTGTGCGACCCGATATGCAGGACGAGGTCCGCCATGATGCCCCCCCGCTGCCTCCTTATCCCATGTTGCGGATCATGGCGGCGACCTTGCCCATGACGGGGGCGGTGGCCTCGGGGAGGCGGCGGTCGAAATTGGCGGGGGGCAGCGGCGCCTCTGGGGGCGGGAAGGGGGTGCGGGCGGCGTCGAGGAACAGTTTCGCGGCCTCGAAATTGCTGTCGCGGAAGCGCCGGCGCAGGGTCTGGCGGGCCTTGAGCGACAGGATCCCGCCGCGGGTCTCCTGCAGCTCGGCGGCGTGTTTCTGCGCCATGGCCACCAGCCCCACGACGAAATCGTGGTGCCCCTCCTGCCGGTCGAGGAAGGGGTTCGACAACCGCAGGTACTCCAGCGCGTCGGGCGGCAGCGAGACCTTGTGCAGCACCGACGGCGCGGGCGGCGAAAACTCGGGCCAGTCGGAATACCCCAGCGTGCGCAGGAAATCCGCCAGGATCCCGTCGGGCAGATGGGCGCGGCCGAACAGCCGCAGCCGGATCGCCTGCGCTCCGAACAGCTCGACCCAGGGGCGCAGCAGCTTCATGGTGTCGAGGAAGAACAGCCCCTCCTCGGCCACATAGACCTCGATGCCGCGGGTCTCGCGGGTGCCGAAATCCTTCACGAACTGGTTGTAGAAGCTCTCCATGTAGCTGTCGGGGCTGCGCAGGTAGAACACCACCTGCACGTCATGGTGCGCCTTCAGCGCCTCCAGCCGGGTCGGGTCGAGGCCGAGGCCGAACTCCTCGGAGCTGAGCACCACCCGGGGTTCGGGGGCGGCGGCGATCTCCTCCAGGAGCTTCGACCACAGCGGCAGGCGGTCGAGCGGGCGGTCCCGCAGGGCGGGGTCCTTGAGCTCCCAGCACAGGCGGAAATGCGCCTCGTGGATCAGCCCGCTGCGGGGATAGAGCAGGCCCATCTGCCGCAGGGCCCGGGGATTGGTCGCCAGGCTGTTCTGCAGGAAGGTGGTGGCGGTCTTGTGCGAGCCGATGTGCAGGAAGAGCTGCTTCCTGCCGCCTGGCGCCTTGTCTGTCATAGTCTGCCCGGATCTTTTCTCTTAGGAGGCGCCGGATCGGCGCGCCTTCACAATCTGGACATGCATGTCGGCGGAGTCCAGATAGGCCCAGGCATAGCTGTCGCCGATGTCGGCGAGCCGGGGGCGCAGCTGGGCGAGGTGATAGTCGAGATCGGGCAGCTGCAGCAGGCTGTCGGGCATGTCGCGGAAGG
>PUNI01000434.1 GCA_003551745.1 Paracoccaceae bacterium
CAGCTGCACGCTGATGTTGCGGTTCGAGCGATGCACCGAGAGGCGCGGGCGCCCGTCGGACATCTTGCGAAGCTTGTTGCGCACGCGCAGGCGGCGCTTGATGAACAGCTCGCGTTTCGAGTTCGCCATCTCTTGCGCCCCTTACTTCTTCTTGCCTTCCTTGCGGAAGATGTACTCGCCCTTGTAGCGGATGCCCTTGCCCTTGTAGGGCTCCGGACGCCGCCAGTTGCGCAGGTTTGCGGCGGTCTCGCCGACCACCTGCTGGTCGATCCCTTCCACGACGATCTCGGTGTTCTTCGGCACGCTGAGCGTGACGCCCTCGGGCGCCTCGAACACCACCGGGTGGCTGTAGCCCAGCGACAGCTGCACGTTCTTGCCCTGCATCTGCGCCCGGTAGCCGACGCCCACCAGTTCCAGTTCGCGGCGGAAGCCATCGGTCACGCCGACGACGAGGTTGTCGACCATGGTGCGGCTCATGCCCCACTGCTGGCGGGCGCGCTTCGAGTCGCCGCGCGGCCTGACGGTGATCTGCTGACCGTCGAGCGTGATCTCCACGTCATCGCCCGCGGTGAAGCTGCGGGTGCCCTTGGGCCCCTTCACCTGCACCGTCTGGCCGCTGATCTCGGCGGTCACGCCCTTGGGCAGCTCCACCGGCCGCTTTCCGATACGAGACATGCCACCCTCCTCAGAACACGCGGCAGAGCACTTCGCCGCCGACATTGGCCGCGCGCGCCGCTGCATCCGACATCACGCCCTTGGGCGTCGATACCACCGAAACGCCCAGGCCGTTGCGGACGCTGGGGATTTCCTGGGCACCGGCATAGACCCGGCGGCCGGGGGTGGAAACGCGGGCCAGTTCCCGGATCACCGGGCGGCCCTCGTGATACTTCAGGCTGATGACCAGCTGCGGGTGGCCGCGCTCGTCGGTCCCGCGCTCATAGCCGCGGATGTAGCCCTCCGCCATCAGCACGTCGAGCACCCAGGCGCGAAGCTTGGAGGCGGGCGTCTTCACGGACGACTTGCCGCGCATCTGCGCGTTGCGGATGCGGGTCAGCATGTCGCCGAGGGGATCGTTCATCGACATCGCGCCCTCCTCACCAGCTCGACTTGACCATGCCGGGGATCTGGCCCTGCGAGGCCAGATCGCGCAGCGCGATCCGGGAAATCTTCAGCTTCCGGTAATAGGCCTTGGGCCGGCCGGACAGCTGGCAGCGGTTGTGCAGCCGGGTCGCCGAGGAGTTGCGCGGCAGTTGCGCCAGTTTCAGATGCGCCTTGAAGCGCTCTTCCATCGGGCGGCTCTCGTCGCTGGCAATCGCCTTCAGCGCGGCGCGCCGGGCGGCATACTGATCGACGAGGCGCTGGCGCTTCTTCTCGCGTTCGACCATCGATTTCTTGGCCATGTGCTGTTCTCCCTCGCGCTCAGGCCGTGAACGGCATGTTGAAATGCCGCAGCAGGGCCTTCGCCTCGGCGTCGGTCGCGGCGGTGGTGCAGATGATAATGTCCATCCCCCAGACCTCGTCGATCTTGTCGTAGTCGATCTCGGGGAAGACGATGTGCTCCTTCAGACCCATTGCGAAGTTGCCGCGCCCGTCGAAGGAGGTGGGCTTCACGCCGCGGAAGTCGCGGACCCGCGGCAGCGCCACGGTGACAAGCCGGTCGAGGAACTCGTACATCCGGTCGCCGCGCAGCGTGACCTTGACGCCGAGCGGCATCCCCTCGCGGACGCGGAAGCCGGCGATCGACTTCTTGGCCTTGGTGATCACGGCCTTCTGCCCGGCGATGACGGTCAGGTCGGCCTCGGCCGACTTGATCTTCTTGGAGTCCTTGACGGCCTCGCCGATCCCCATGTTCAGCACGATCTTCTCGAGCTTCGGGATCTGCATGTCGTTCTTGTAGCCGAACTCCTGCTTCATCGCGGGGCGGATCTGCTCGCGATAGACGGATTTCAGCCGGGGGGTGTAGGTGGCGGCGTCGAGCATCAGATCGTCTCCCCCGTGGTCTTGGCGTAGCGGACCTTCTTGCCGTCCTCGACGCGGAAGCCGACGCGCGTGGGCTTGCCCGCGCTGTCGATCATCGCGAGGTTCGACAGGTCGATGGGCATGGGCGTCGGGATGCGCCCGCCCTGCCCCTGCGCGGTCTGCTTGGTGTGGCGGATGGCGATGTTCAGACCATCGACGACCGCCTTGTTCTCCTTGGGCATCACCTGGGTGATCTCGCCCTGCTTGCCCTTGTCCTTGCCGGCCAGCACGACGACCTTGTCGCCCTTCTTCAGCTTCGCGGCCATCACAGCACCTCCGGCGCGAGCGAAATGATCTTCATGAAGTTCTTGGCGCGCAGCTCGCGAACAACCGGCCCGAAAATCCGGGTGCCGACCGGCTCGCCGGCGTTGTTGAGGATCACGGCCGCGTTGCGGTCGAAGCGGATGGCGGTGCCGTCCTCGCGGCGCACCTCCTTGGCGGTGCGCACCACGACGGCCTTGCGCACGTCGCCCTTCTTCACCCGCCCGCGCGGGATCGCCTCCTTCACCGACACCACGATGATGTCGCCGACCGAGGCGTAGCGGCGCTTGGAGCCGCCCAGAACCTTGATGCACTGAACCCGGCGCGCGCCGGAGTTGTCAGCCACATCCAGATTGGTCTGCATCTGGATCATTTGGTTTCTCCCGACCTTTGGGAACCTGCCGCGCGGGCCGTCCCAGGGTTTCGATCAAACCGGATGGAGGAAGCCCTACTGGACGACCACCTCCCAGCGTTTGGTCTTCGAGACCGGGGCGCATTCCTGTATGCGCACCACGTCGCCGGTCTTGAACTGGTTCGCCGGGTCGTGCGCCCGGTACTTCTTCGATTTCCGCACGGTCTTCTTCAGAAGCGGGTGGATGAAGCGCCGCTCGACCAGCACCGTCACGGTCTGGTCGTTCTTGTCGCTCGTCACCGTGCCTTGCAGGATGCGCTTGGGCATGTCGTCGTCCTCAGCTCTCGGCGGCCGCAGCACCGGTCTCGGTGCGGGCCTTTTCGTTCAGCACGGTCAGCACGCGCGCGGTGTCCCGGCGCACGGCCCGCATCCGCGCGGTGTTCTCGAGCTGGTTCGTGGCCTTGCGGAAGCGCAGGTTGAACGCCTCCTTCTTCAGCTGCACGAGCTGGTCGCGCAGCTCGTCCGGCGTCTTGTTCCTCAGTTCGCTGGCGTCCATCGCCTCGCCTTCCTTCCAAATCACCGGCGGGCCCGCTCAGGGGTCACCCGTGCTCCGGTGGGTCATGAGTTTCCGTCGGCCCCGAGTCGTCCCGCCGCCGCAGATGGCGTCGTATAGGGGTCTTGCCCCCGCAGGGCAAGCGAAACCCGCACCCCTTCACATACACGCGCCCCGCCGCAGAGGGCGGGGCGTGCACGCAGTCCCCCGGCGTCACCAGTCCTCGCGGACCACCACGCGGGTCTTGATCGGCAGCTTCATCGCGGCGAGGCGCAGGGCCTCGCGGGCGGTGGCGTCGGCCACGCCGTCGATCTCGAACATCACCCGGCCGGGCTTGACCTTGCAGGCCCAGAAATCGACGGAGCCCTTGCCCTTGCCCATCCGCACCTCGGTGGGCTTCGACGACACCGGCACATCGGGGAAGACCCGAATCCACACCCGGCCCTGACGCTTCATGTGGCGCGTCATGGCGCGACGCGCGGCCTCGATCTGGCGCGCGGTGATCCGGTCCGGCTCGGTCGCCTTCAGCCCGTAGGAGCCGAAGTTCAGGTCGAACCCGCCCTTGGCCTCGCCCTTGATCCGGCCCTTGTGCTGTTTGCGGAACTTCGTCCGTTTCGGTTGCAGCATCTGGTGTCTCCTTCAGGGCCGGCTCAGCGGCGCGGCGGCCGGCCGCCGCCTTCCTGCAGTTCGGCGGCGCGGCGGTCGCGGGCCTGGGGATCATGCTCCATGATCTCGCCCTTGTAGATCCAGACCTTCACCCCGATGATGCCGTAGGGCGTCTTCGCCTCGGCCGTCGCATAGTCGATGTCGGAGCGCAGGGTGTGCAGCGGCACCTGGCCCTCGCGATACCATTCGGTGCGCGCGATCTCGGCACCGCCCAGACGACCCGACACGTTGACCCGGATCCCCAGCGCTCCCATGCGCATGGCGTTCTGCACCGAGCGCTTCATGGCCCGGCGGAAGCTGACCCGCCGCTCCAGCTGCTGCGCGATCGATTCCGCCACCAGCTGTGCGTCGAGCTCGGGCTTGCGAACCTCGACGATGTTCAGGTGCAGCTCGCTCGACGTCATGTTGGCGAGCTTCTTGCGCAGCGTCTCGATGTCGGCGCCCTTCTTGCCGATGATCACGCCGGGGCGCGCGGTATGGATCGTCACCCGGCACTTGCGATGCGGGCGTTCGATGATCACGCGGCTGACGCCGGCCTGCTTGCACTCCTTCCTTATGAAGTCGCGGATCGCGATGTCTTCCAGCAGCAGGTCGCCGTAGTCCTTGCTGTCGGCGAACCAGCGGCTGTCCCAGGTGCGGTTGACCTGCAGCCGCAGGCCGATGGGGTTGACCTTGTTGCCCATCAGGCAGTCTCCTCCACTTGGCGCACCTTGATCGTGAGCTGGCTGAACGGCTTCTCGATCTTGCCGTAG
>PUNI01000272.1 GCA_003551745.1 Paracoccaceae bacterium
CTGAGCGTTGGCCGGTGGATCGCGCGGGTGCTGGCGGTCGCCCGGCGGGTCGGACGGGTCAGTGCCCAACGGATACGCGCCGCCGCACGGGAAATCGATCTGGCGTTCCGCGACGGCAGCGCCCTGCGGGCAAGGCCCGACCGGATCGAGCTTCTGCGTCTCGGCCCCGACGGCACGGTGGGGGATACGAGGACCTTCGCGGCGGAGTGGTGCGCATCGAGCGACCACAGCGCGGCCCCCGGCGATCCCTTCCGCACGGACGCGCACCCCGTCCCCGGTGACTGGATGACGGCACAGCCGCGGGCGCTGAGCAGCCTCGATCGGCAGCGGTTGGCAGGGCGCGCGATCCTGGCGCTGTCGGCAGATCTGGACCCGCCGGAGTCACTGCGGCGGCTGTTCAGCACTGGCAGCGGCCTGCCGAGCACCGACCTGCCCATCGTCACGCTCGACGCCCCCTCGGGCCTGACCCCCACACTTGTCCTGCCACCGGGGGCGGATGCGGCGCTCGTTGCCGAACCCGGCCGCTGGTTGCCGGGACTGGAGCGGGCCCTGGCCGAGCGCCCCGGCATGGCTTGCGTCCTTTCGGGAACGCGCATCGTCAGCCTGCAGACGGTTGTCGATGCTGTCCGCAACGCGGCTTCCGACGCCGCGTTCGAGGGACCAGCCCTGCCGACGCTGAACGACCCCCATGGCCCATGGTGAAGATGCGTGGGAGTGTCCGGCATCTGCGCCCGACGACCCGGGCATGAGCCGCCCTCCCCCCGCACCGCCGCCAACGCTTTCACCGGCTCCACAGAGCCGGCCGAGGCCGGGAGGCCGCCCGACGCAGGACGCCATGCGCGGCATCGCAGCAATGTAAGCTCGACAAGCCCTTTGCCGAAACCCGTGGCGCGTGCGGCGCCCCGGGACATACCGCCCGGCCTCAATCGCCCATGTCTTCGGGGCCCAGATCGAGACCCTCTCGAAGAATGCAATAGACATAGGGCCGCCCATGGATCCGCGCGCCCATCCGCCGCTGGAACGAGTTCCGGTCCCGCCCGCGCCGCAGCAACCCCAGGTCGTCCAGATACTGCAGAAATTTGGTCAGCGCAGGGCCGGGGCCGATCGCCAGCCGCAATGTATCGGGCAGCAGGAAGTAGCAGCTGTCCGAACGCCAGCCGGCGGCCGCCCGGGGTCGTCCCACAGGTCGTCCCGCCTCGTCAATCTCGGCCAGCCGCGAGGTGGCATAGCGGCCCAACCACGCGCGAAGCCTCTCAAGGGCGGCCGCATGGGCGTCGGGCAATGGCTGGGGGTCGAGGGCGGCGCGCAGAACGAGGGCCACAGCCGAGCGGATCTGCTGGGTCGTCTGGGGCAGGACATTCAGTCGGGACGCCAGCTGTCCTGCCAACGCGATGGTCGTGCCGGCGTCGAGAATGCGCATGAACACGCCCTCATCCTTTCCCGCCCCTGCCGTGCCGAGCTGCCGGCGCAAGTCGTTCCGGGTCGCCTCCCGAAGTTGCGGCAGCCTGCCGACCACCTTGCCCCAATGACGCAGGAGGCCGTGGACGAACATCGGGCCGGCGATCCCCTCGGTTTCGGCCACCGCGACCTCGAGGGCCTTCAGCAGGTCGAACGCGGAGGCGAAGCCGGTGTGATCCTCCCACAGGACGTCGGGCGAGAGGTCGAGCATGCGCACCCCCACACCGCCCCGCAAGGTGACGCCAGACCCCCGCGCCAGCGTGGGAATCGGCGCCTCCGAGGTGCTGACAACCGCCATCGCCCAGTCACCGGGCCGGGTCTCGACGGCGCTGGTGCCGCGCAGCCCGCGCCGGACCCCGCGCGCGCGGCCGTTCATGATACGGTAGATGGACTGGACGGCCTCGCGGACCTTTTCCTGCGGAAACTCGTCGAGCACCAGCAGCGTGCCGTCGGCCGCGACGCAGAAATCCTCGAACCCGGCCGCGGAGTTGTCCCAACTCTCGACCGGACAGCCCGGCCAGACCGCGGCGAGCATCGCCGCCAGCGTGGTCTTGCCGCGCGATGTCGGTACGGCCAGGTTGATGCCCAAGCTGCGCCCACCCGAGTGGGTCAGCAACGGCCCGGACAGGGCATGCGCGAGACCGAAAAGAGCGTAGGGGTTCCCGGTTGCGTGCGCCGCAACCTCGCGCTTCCACTGCTCCAGCCGTTTGGCATCCGGTTGGAACAGGCGCTGGTGCTGGCTTTCCAGCGGCGCGTCCGGTACGACGACGCGACCGTCGCGCAGCCCGAACAGCAGCGCGCCCGAAGGGTGCCACCCCGGCGCAACCCCGGTCTCCGCCTGCCGCTGCGGGCGGAAACTGCGCAGGAGGGCCGCCATATCGCGGGCGTTCGCGGGCATGTGCAGCCCCGCCCGGCGCAGCATCTCCACCCCCTTGGGGCTGGCACCGGCAAGATCGTCATTGGGGATCTCCAACGCCGCGACGCGACCCTCGAGCGTCAGGAACCGCAGACGCAGGGACGATCGCGTGCCGGCCGGACTGAGCAGCAGATCCGTCACCAGAACCGGCGCGCAGACGTCACGCAACTGCCCCGTGGAGGTTTCCCGGCAGATCAGCCTCCGTCCGCGTTCGAGCAGATATGGCGCGACCAGCCGCGCCTCCACCTCCTCCAGAAACCTCTCGGACGCAGGCTCGGGCTCGCCTTCCGCGAGGCCCCCGCTGCCCGGCACTGCCCCCTCCGCCTGTATCGGTGACCGTTCGGGCGCCTGTTCCAGGGCTTCCGGATCGTTCATCGGGACCTCTTCCACCAGGACCCGCTCCCGGGCGGGAATTCAGCGTACCGTCCATTTTGCATGGACAGTCGGACAGCGCCGCCATGAGACCAAACCAATGTTAAGATTGAGTATATTTCTCCACCTCAGACAGACAGGCTGTCCAAGATAGGCGATGCGTCCGCCGGATCGGCAGTGCAGTCCGCATGGCCGCCGCGGTGCTCCGGGGCCGCGCCCGCTGGCGCAAGCCAGCCGATTGAGGTCCCTTGGACAGCCTGCGCAGGCCACTGAATCCCAGCAACATCATGCATCCATTTATTTTTTTTTCAGAGTCACAGGCCGGTCCAATTGTCCAAGGACCAGGGGACCATCCTGCCTGCATTCTCAGCGGCCTGCCCTGGCTGAACGCACCCGTTGCCCAATTGGAGGGGGCTACACGCGGCGCCCCGCCATCTCTGCCCCGTTCACGACATCGGCGCCGCGGCGCAGGCCCTGAACGCGGCGACGGGCTCCGCCGCTCCGGTCAGATCGATGCGCGCGCTGGCGTTTGCCAGTCGTGCCACGGCCCGGTCGCCGAACTCCAGCCCGTCGAGGACATTGCCGAAGCCCCGGTCGGTCACGGTGAGCGCGGCACCGCCCTCCGCGCGCCGATGGCGATCGGTGCCGATGGTCAGCGCCCGCGGACCCTCGAAGGTCATCGTGAACACTGGCCCATCAGGCCACGGCGCCCCGCGCCGGGTCAGCGCGATCGCGTAAGGCTCCGCCTGCCGCGGGTCGAAGGTCACCTCGACCGCCGCCTCGGCCCCGTCGTGGCGCAGGGTGCAGACGGGCTGCGGTGAGAACTCCCAGCCGTGGGCGGGGACGGCAACGACAAGGAACAGGAACGGGAGCGCGCGCATCATGTGGGGGAGCTGGTGCCACGCGGCGGTCCGGCAAGCCCGGATGCGAGATGCCATGGCCGCGCTGCCGGGCAAACGCCCGCGGACGATGCACCCCCCTGACCGGCTCCGGCCCAACCGCAAGGCACGAGTCCATGGCGCGGCCGATACGACGCTGTCGCGTTGGCGGTCGCGGGGACGTGGGTCAGCGGTCGGAGAGGTAGTCATCGGAGACATACCCCCGGACCCGCGGCGCATCCGCCAGCGCGACACGGCACCACCGCTGGCCCACCTCGGTCACGCACCCTTGCCGGGTGACCATGGTGCCATCCGGCAGGCCGAGGAGGACGCGATAGCCCAGCCCCGGACCGGTCCGGAGCTTGAGCAACTCGCTGCCGGCCCCTGTGACGACGGCGCGGCTGCCCGGGGTTTCGGCGCAGCCCGCCAGGCTCAGGGCGGTGACCAGAGCGGTGAGGAAGAGACGCATGGGAGCCTCGAGATTTGAACCGGCCGCAAGATGGCCCCCCGCCGGCCGTGTGTGGAGCCCCATTCGACGATGGCAGGGCGCCTGCGGTCGGCTGTCGCTCATGGTCGGCACCGCCTCTGTCCTGCGTGTCCAGCCCGTCCGCCGGATACGCCCCGATCCCCCGGCCATCGGGGCGATGTGGCGGGTGGCGCCTCGAGATCTTTACAAAACCGGAAATGTCGGTACATTTGCTTCATGACCACGACCAGCCCCCAGGCCCGCGCCCTCGCCGCCCTTGGCCATGACACACGGCTCGCGATCTTCCGGCTGCTTGTGCAGGCGGGCGAGGACGGGCTGCGGGTCGGCGACATCGGCGCGCATCTGAGCATGGCGCCCTCGACGCTGGCGCATCACCTGTCCACGCTGGTCGATGCTGGCCTGGTGCGGCAGGCGCGGCGGGGACGCGAGGTGGTCAACCGCGTGGACTACCCGGCCATGCACAGGCTGCTGGCCTTCCTGAC
>PUNI01000052.1 GCA_003551745.1 Paracoccaceae bacterium
CCGCTGCGTGATGACCTCGCTCGTCAACATCAACTCGCCGCTGACCTTCGATGCGGTGATGATGGGGGCGCTGGAGGTCTATGCCGCGGCGGGGCAGGCCTGCATCGTCTCGCCCTTCGTGGTGGGCGGCGCGATGGCGCCGGTCTCGGTGGCCGGGACGCTGACGCAGGTTCTGGCCGAGGTGATGGCGGGCGTGGCCTATGCGCAGCTCGTCCGCCCCGGTGCCCCGGCGATCTTCGGGGCGTTCGTCACCTCGATCGACATGAATTCGGGCGCGCCCACCTTCGGCACGCCGGAGGCCGCGCTGATCACGCTGGGCGCCGGCCAGCTCGCCCGTCGGCTGGGGCTGCCCTATCGCTCGGGCGGCGCCTTTTGCGGCTCCAAGCTGCCCGATGCCCAGTCGGGCTACGAATCGGCCAACTCGCTGAACATGGCGCTGCTGGCCGGCGTGAACTTCATGCTCCATGCCTGCGGCTGGCTTGAGGGCGGGCTGGTGGCCTCCTATGAGAAATACGTGATGGATGCCGACCAGCTTGGCGCCCTGCATCACCTCGCCCGGGGTGTGGATGTCAGCGTTGAGGCGCAGGCGCTCGACGCGATCCGCGAGGTGGGCCCCGGCGGCCATTATCTCGGCTGTGCCCATACCCAAGCCCATTTCCAGACCGCCTTCTGGCGCTCCGGCGTGCTCGACTACAAGCCCTTCGAGACCTGGGACGAGGCAGGCGCCCGCGACACAGCGGCACTGGCAGCAGCCAAGGTGTCGCGGCTGCTGGCGGACTACGAGGCGCCGGCGCTGGACGTTGCCATCCGCGAGGCGCTGGAGGCGCATGTGACGCAGCGCAAATCGGCCATGCCCGACGCCTTCGGCTGAGGCAGGGGGCGGCGGGTGGCCCGGGGCAGGCGCCGGGCCTCCGCGACCAGCGCGGTCAGGGCCTCGACATGGCGCGACGGGCTGTAGCTCGCCTCGCCGGCGCAGCGGCGCGCTTCCAGTTCGGCCTCGTGACCCAGCAGCGTCAGCACGATCTGTATGGCGCTCTGCGCTCCCCTGCCGGCGAGAAGCCGGCGGATGGCCGGCGAGCGCCGGTACTCGGCCTGGCCGAAGCGCGCAGCCTGCATCAGCAGTCGCGGACGGCGCAGTCTGTCGACCAGGTGGTGCGGATCGGTCATCTTGTCCCCCTCAGGATTGCAGCAGGGAGACTGTTAATCAACCTAAGCGGGTGTTGCGGCCAGGTCGCATCCGGCGCGCGGAGCTTTCAGTACAGTTTAGCATTCGGAAACAATTATCCGAAAACGGAGGCAATTTAACCTGGCGGTAACCAGTCTCGCCGCAGTTTTCGGTCAACTGGCGTCGTTGTTGGGGCGACAGCTAAGGCAGGGACGGACATGAAGGCTGACATCCGCAGGTTTCGGGAGCTTCCCGGCTGGGTGCCGGCAGCCGCCGGCCTCTACCTGATGCACACGGAGGGGGGCATGTCCTTGCGCGCGCTTGCGCGGCGGATGGGCTGCCACCCCTCGACCGTGCTCCGGCAGGTGCGTCGGTTCGAGAACCGTCGCGACGATCCGCTCATAGACGAGGCGTTGGCCCGGCTCGGCACATCTGGGGCCGAGCCGGGCCAGCGCAGGCCAGAAGCAGACGAGGATTCCCGAGACATGATGGCAAGACTTCAGCCCGACCCCAAGATTTCCGAGGAGAACCTGGTTTCCCGGGAGGCCCGGCGCATCCTGCGGCGGCTGCTGGAGCCCGGGGCGTTGCTGGCGGTGGCCCCTGAGATGCCGCGTGCCGTCGTGGTGAAGGAGACGGCGGAGGGGCGGGCCACGCGCATCGGCGTGGTCGACCGCGAAGTCGCCCAGGTCTTCGCGCTGAAGGAGTGGATCGCGCCGCGCCGGTCGGGCCGGGTGGCGACCTATGCGATCACGGCGCTCGGCCGGTCGGCGCTCAAGCGCATGCTTGCCGAGGACGAGGCGCGCAAGGGCCTCGCCGAGGACGCCGCCGTCTTCGCCGCCCAGCACCGCGAGTGGGAGACGCGCGAGCTGAACACGGCCGACGGCGGCAGCGAGCGGGTCCGCGTCAACCTCGTCGAAAGCCCGGTTGCGATGCTGTCGCGTCGCAAAGGGGCCGATGGCAAGCCGTTCCTTTCGGCCGATCTCGTCGCCGTGGCGGAACGGCTGCGCGAGGATTTCGAGTTGGCGCAGATGGGCCCCCGCATCGCCCAGAACTGGGACCGTTTCCTGACCGGATCATCGCGCGGCCAGTTCGGCGGCGCCGGCCCTGCCGAGGGCCCGCGCGGGGCGCGCGAGCGGGTGGCCGCCGCCCTTCGCGATCTCGGCCCAGGGCTCGGCGACGTGGTGCTGCGCTGCTGCTGCTTTCTGGAGGGGCTGGAGGCGACCGAGCGGCGCATGGGCTGGTCGGCCCGTTCGGGCAAGATCGTGCTCCGCATCGCCCTGATCCGGCTCAAACGCCACTACGACGATCTCGGAGGCGGCCCCGCCCGGATGATCGGCTGAACTTGCAAGCATGTTCCGGTCCGGGTTGCCCTGTCCGGACCGGGCAAAGATCCCTTGGCGCAGTGGCGCGCGGGGCTGCTGGTCGCACGTGAACCGAACCGGCCGGATGGCCCCCGGCAAGAAATGGCTGGGGCGGTAGGATTCGAACCTACGGTACACGGTACCAAAAACCGCTGCCTTACCACTTGGCTACGCCCCAATCGCCGTGGGTGTAGTCGCCCCGCCCGGTCGCTGCAAGCCCCCAGGTGTCTGATCGCCCCCTTACGTGGACCGGTTCTTTCGAAGCGTGGAAGGATGCCGGACGGAACAGGTTCGTCCCTGGAGCGCCCGGCTGAAGGGTCGGGCCGCTGGTCTCACGAGGCCAAGTCGGCGGTGCGCCACGAGCCTTGCAGCAGTCGCACGCTCCGCGGAAGAAACCCGCATGATCGCGGCTTAGCCCTTCGATGGGGCAAGCCGGGATGGCATGCTGGCGCGTCATCCCCTACGATGCCCATCGACGCGTCCACGAGCAAGGGCTGAGCGATCCGATGGCCAGCAGCGAGACCTACCAGCCCGCGCAATGGTTGCGGGAACTCAGCCGGTTGCAGCCCGCCAAGTGGAGCTGGGGGAAGGCGATCCGCGCGGGCCTGGCGATCAGCCTGCCGGTGGCGGGCGGACTGGCCCTGGGCCAGTTCGACACCGGGTTGCTGATCGGCCTCGGGGCGCTGGGAATGGCGCTGGGTGAGGGCGATGGCAGCTATCGCTCCCGCTTCAGGCAGATGGCGATCTCGGCCAGCATCGGTGCCCTGGGCTTCCTCGCCGGGTATCTGTCCGTGCTGCCGTATCCGCTTGTCATAATGGCGATGGCGGCGCTGGCTTTCCTCGCTGGGATCGTCAACAGCTATGGGGCGGCCTATTCGATCGGCACGATGCTGGCTTTGGTCTACGCCTCGATTGCCATCGGCCTGCCGGCGTTTGGCCCCGACTACTGGAAACCGGCCGTGCTGTCGCTGGTTGGTGCGGGCGTTCATGCATCCCTGCTCGGTGTCGTGGTGCTCATCGAGCGGACTCGCCCGGAGCGCGAGATGCTGGCGGGCCTTGCTGGCGCATTGGCGCAGCTTGCCGCGGCTCGGGCGGCGCCGGACGAAGATGCCGAAGCCGTTTCCGCCGCGCGCCGGGCCGTAACGGAGCGGTCCCGGGCGATCTATGGCGATCTCATCGCTGTCCGCGGCGGCGGCCGCACCCATGAGACCGTGGCGCATGCCGATTTTCTGAACGCCGCCGACGCGCTCTTCAGCGCCATCATGAACAGCACGGAACCGGCAACGCTCCGCGCTGCCAGCGCCTGGCTGCAGACGGTCGCCGATGCCATCGGGGGACACGGAGCGATCCCTGCGCTTCCGCGGGAGATCGCCCCCGAACCTCAGGCGCGGGACCGGCTGTCGCAGGCGCTGGCAGACTTCGCGGCGGCGGCGGTGTCCGATGCAGTTGGCGCGAAGGCCGGCCATGGGCATGGCCTGCGCCCGCGCACGCGGCTTGGCGAGCTCTCGCTGCCGAGCCTCGTCGTCGGCAGGGTCGTTCTGCGCCGCGCCGCGATCCTCGCGCTCTGCATCGGGCTCGGGTTTGCCGCGCGTTACATCGTGGCAGAAGACCATTGGTTCTGGGTGCCGATGACGGTCGCGCTGGTGATGAAGCCCGAGCTCGGCTCGGTATTCGTCCGCGCGGTTCTGCGCGCCGCGGGCACCGCACTCGGCGTCATCCTGGGGATCGGGATCCTGCTCTCGCTGCACAAGGGGTATGCGCTCGTCCTGGTGCTGGGCCTGCTCGGAGCGGTATTGCCATGGGCGAAGAGGGTATCCTACGGGGTGCAGACCCTCGTGCTCACGCCGCTGGTGCTGATCCTTCTGTCGCTGGTCACACCCGATGTCGGGACCTTCCAGCTCTCCGATGAAAGGCTGATCAACACCTTGCTGGGTGCCGCGATCGCGGTCTGCTTCGGCTATCTGATCTGGCCCAGGGCGCAGGGCGGGGAACTGGCCCGGCAGTTCGAGGCGGCGCTGGCAGCCGTGGCGGACTACCTTGTCGCCGCAACATCGGCG
>PUNI01000441.1 GCA_003551745.1 Paracoccaceae bacterium
CTCCTCGACCGTCTGGACAGCGGGCTTTCCCGCGTTGCCCCGACCGCCGCGCAGGCCGAGGTCACGGTCTGCTCCCGCTATGTCGCCGCCCCCGTCGAGGAGGTGGTGCGCTGCCCCGAACTGCTCGCCCGCGGCGTCTGCCCGATGGCGCATGAGCGCAGGGAGGTGCCGGCATGAAGGGAGAGGTCACCTACGATACCGCCCACGAGGCCGAGGTCATTACCGGACCGGACCGTGAGGTGGGCGATGCCCCTGCGCTGCAGGGTGGCGACGGGATGGGCTGCCACGCCGGCGCGGCCGAGATGAAGAAGGCCGCCCAGATGGCCGGCAAGTCGGAGATCCTGGAGCAATACGCCAAGGACTATCCGATGGGCCCGCACGACCAGCCCCAGAGCATGTGCCCGGCCTTCGGGAGCTTGCGCGTCGGTCTCAGGATGCGCCGGGTGGGCACGATCCTCTCGGGCTCGGCCTGCTGCGTATACGGGCTGACCTTCGTGTCGCATTTCTACGGAGCCCGCCGCTCGGTCGGCTATGTGCCGTTCAACTCGGAAACCCTGGTCACCGGCAAGCTGTTCGAGGACATCCGCGAGGCCGTCCACGACATGGCCGACCCGGACCAGTACGACGCCATCGTGGTGACGAACCTGTGTGTTCCCACCGCCTCCGGCGTCCCCCTGCGGCTGTTGCCGGCCGAGATAAACGGCGTCCGCATCGTCGGCATCGACGTGCCCGGTTTCGGCGTCCCCACCCATGCCGAGGCGAAGGACGTCCTCGCCGGCGCGATGCTGAACTATGCCCGCGCCGAGGTCGAGGCCGGGCCGGTGCCGGCGCCGGTGGGCGGCCGGGCGGACCGTCCGACGGTGACCATGCTGGGCGAGATGTTCCCGGCCGACCCGATGATGATCGGGGCGATGCTGGCGCCGCTGGGCTTGGCCGCCGGACCGGTGGTGCCCTGCCGAGAATGGCGCGAGCTCTACGCCGCGCTCGACTGCGGCGCGGTGGCCGCGATCCACCCCTTCTATTCGGCGGCCATGCGGGAATTCACCGCCGCCGGCCGGCCCATCGTGGGCTCGGCGCCGGTGGGGCTGGATGGCACCGCGAACTGGCTCGCGAACATCGGCGACGCCTTCGGCATCGCGGCCGACAAGGTGGCGGCGGCGCAGAACGCCTTCCTGCCCGCGATCCGCGAGGCGCTGGCCAAGACCCCGGTGGAGGGCACGATCACGCTCTCCGGCTATGAGGGTTCGGAGCTGCTGGTCGCGCGTCTGCTGATCGAGAGCGGCGCCGAGGTGCCTTACGTCGGCACCGCCTGCCACCGCACCGAGCAGTCGAAGGCCGACCGGGAGTGGCTGGAGGCGCAGGGCGTGACCGTGAAGTACCGCGCGAGCCTCGAGGACGACTGCGCGGCGATGGAGGCCATCAAGCCCGACCTCGCCATCGGCACCACGCCGGTGGTGCAGAAGGGCAAGGAGATGGGCATCCCCAGCCTTTACTTCACCAACCTCATCTCGGCCCGTCCGCTGATGGGCCCGGCCGGTGCCGGCTCGCTGCAGGAAGTCGTCAACGCCGCCATGGCCAACAAGGACCGCATGGACCACATGCGCGAGTTCTTCGAGGGCGTGGGCGAAGGCGAGACCGCCGGCGTGTGGGAGGGCGATCCCAACGTGCAGCCCCAGTTCCGCGAGCTTCACCTGAAGAAGCTGGAAAAGAAGCGCCGCGCCGCCAAGGCCGAGGAGATGATCTGATGCTGATCCAGGATCATGATCGCGCCGGCGGCTACTGGGGCTCGGTCTACGCCTTCACGGCCGTGAAGGGCCTGCAGGTGATCATCGACGGACCCGTCGGCTGCGAGAACCTGCCGGTCACGAGCGTCCTGCACTACACCGACGCGCTTCCGCCGCATGAGCTGCCGATCGTCGTCACCGGCCTGTCGGAAGACGAGATGGGCGCGGGCACCGAAGAGGCGATGAAGCGGGCCTGGGACGTGCTCGACCCGGCGCTGCCCTCGGTGGTCGTCACCGGTTCCATCGCCGAGATGATCGGCGGCGGGGTGACGCCGCAGGGCACCTCGATCCAGCGCTTCCTGCCGCGGACCATCGACGAGGACCAGTGGGAGAGCGCCGACCGCGCGATGACCTGGCTCTTCACCGAGTACGGGATGACCAAGGGCCGGATGCCGAAGGAGGCGAAGCGGCCGGAGGGTGCGAAGCCGCGGGTCAACATCCTCGGTCCCATGTATGGCGTGTTCAACATGCCGTCCGACCTCGCCGAGATCCGTCGGCTGGTCGAGGGGATCGGCGCCGAGATCAACATGGTGATGCCGCTGGGCGCGCACCTCGCCGACATGAACAAGCTGGTCAACGCCGACGTCAACGTCGTGATGTACCGCGAGTTCGGCCGCGGCCTCGCGGAGGTGCTGGGCAAGCCGTATCTCCAGGCGCCCATCGGCATCGAGAGCACCACCAAGTTCCTGCGTACGCTGGGCGAGCTGCTGGGGCTCGACCCCGAGCCCTTCATCCAGCGCGAGAAGCACTCGACCATCAAGCCCGTCTGGGATCTCTGGCGCTCGGTGACGCAGGATTTCTTCGCGACCGCGAGCTTCGCCATCGTGGCGAACGAGACCTACGCCCGCGGCGTGCGCAACTTCCTGGAAACCGACATGGGCCTGCCCTGCGCCTTCGCGGTGGCGCGGGTGCGCGGCAAGAAGACCAACAACCCCGAGGTGCGCAACCTGATGCACCAGAAGCGGCCCCTGGTGGTGATGGGGTCGATCAACGAGAAGATGTACATGGCCGAGATGAGCGGGGGGCATGGGCCGAAACCGGCCTTCATCCCCGCCTCCTTCCCCGGTGCCGCCATTCGGCGAGCCACGGGCACGCCCTTCATGGGCTATGCGGGGGCCACCTACATCATCCAGGAGGTGTGCAACGCGCTCTTCGACGCGCTGTTCCACATCCTGCCGCTCGGGTCCGAGATGGACCGCGCGGAGGCCACGCCCACGACACTGCGCCGCGACTTCCCCTGGGACGAGGACGCGCAGCGCCTGCTCGACCGGATCGTGGCCGAGCATCCGATCCTCACCCGCATCTCGGCGGCCAAGCAGTTGCGCGACGCGGCCGAACGGGCCGCGCTGGCCGACGGCGCCGAGCGGGTGGTGTGGGAGACCGTCGCGGCGCTCGCGCCCGGCGGACTGGAGTTGAAACCGAAGGGAGAGACGCAATGACCGACCATGCTTCCGAGGTCCCTGTCGCACGGACACACGCGCCGCGGCCCTCGAAGGCGGAGTTCCGCGTCTATTTCGCCGTGATCTTCCTGGCGACCCTGCCGCTGGCCACGCTCACCTGGGCGATGGCGCTGATCCGCGGCGGGCGGTGGCCGGAGAAGGGGCCGGTGGCCCGCGCCTGGAGCCAGGCGCGGATCATCACCCCGATGATCTTCTCGGCCTGAGGGCCGGGCGGCACGCAAGACTTCCCCGTCCAGGAGGACGGGGTCACGAGGTTCGCCCCTTCCCCCCGGTGGGGGCGAACAGGCGGCGGAGCATGAGGCTCCGTCGTGGCCCGGCCGCCGGGGAGCGCGGCATCAGTCAAACGTTCCGGAGGAAATATGGCTGATAAAACCGACCTGTCCTTCACGGGTCTCACCGACGAGCAGGCGCAGGAACTGCACTCGGTCTACATGAGCGGGCTCTACCTGTTCACGGCCGTCGCAGTGGTCGCCCACCTGGCCGTCTACATCTGGCGTCCGTGGCTCTGAGGAGGATCGAGACATGCAAAAGTTCTACAAGATCTGGCTGATCTTCGATCCGCGCCGCGTGTTCGTGGCGCAGGGCGTCTTCCTGTTCCTGCTCGCGGTGATGATCCACCTCGTGCTGCTCAGCACGCCCGGCTACAACTGGATCGCCGACGGTGGCCAGCGCGCCATCGAAGCTCGCCAGTAAAGCCAGCAACGCCGGTGCGTCCGCGCACCGGCAGAATGCGCTTGCTGCGGGCGGTGGCCCGCTATCGCCCGCAGCAGACTGTCATCCTTGGGACGGCTGAGGCCCAGACGGCAAGGCCGCCGAACGCGGAGTAGGACGCATGGCATTGCTGAGTTTCGAGCGGAAATATCGCGTCCGCGGAGGGACGCTGATCGGAGGCGATCTTTTCGACTTCTGGGTCGGTCCGCTCTACGTGGGCTTCTTCGGGGTGACGACGGTCTTCTTCGCCACCCTCGGCACAATCCTGATCTTCTGGGGCGCCGCCGTTCAGGGCGAGTGGAACCCCTGGCTGATCAACATCGCGCCGCCCGACCTGAGCTACGGTCTGGGCATGGCACCCCTGATGGAAGGGGGCCTCTGGCAGATCATCACCATCTGCGCCATCGGCGCCTTCGTCAGCTGGGCGCTGCGCGAGGTCGAGATCTGCCGCAAGCTGGGCATCGGCTATCACGTGCCGGTCGCCTTCGGCGTCGCCATCTTCGCCTACGTCACGCTCGTCGTCTTCCGGCCGCTGCTGATGGGCGCCTGGGGGCACGGGTTCCCGTACGGGATCCTGAGCCACCTGGATTGGGTGTCGAACGTGGGGTATC
>PUNI01000563.1 GCA_003551745.1 Paracoccaceae bacterium
CGCCTTCGCCAAGCTGGTGCTTCATCCGCTCGCGGTGGCCTTTGCCGCGCTGGTGCTGTTCGACGTCAACCGCGAGGCCGCGGTCGTGATGATCGCCGCCGCCGCGCTGCCGGTGGCGGGCAATGTCTACATCCTGGCGCAGCATTACGGGGTGGCACCACAGCGGGTGTCGACGGCGATCCTGGTCTCGACGGCGGCCAGCATCCTGACCATACCGCTGGCGATTGCCTGGACCGCCGGCATCTGACAGGGTGCCGCCAGATCACAGGAGCGCGCCATGAAGACCGTGTCGGAAAACCGCTGCTTCGGCGGGGTGCAGGGTGTCTACACCCATGCCTCCGAGGCCACCGGTTGCGAGATGACCTTCGGGCTCTTCCTGCCGCCGGCGGCCGAGACGGGGCCCGTGCCGCTCCTGTGGTATCTCTCCGGCCTGACCTGCACCCATGAGAACGCGATGGTGAAGGCCGGCGCCCAGGCCCATGCCGCCCGCCGCGGCCTCGCGCTCGTCTTCCCCGACACCTCGCCCCGCGGGGAGGGCGTGCCCGACGACGAGGCCTACAACCTCGGCCAGGGCGCGGGTTTTTACGTCAACGCGACCAAACCGCCCTGGACCAGCCATTTCCGCATGTGGGACTACATCGCCGAGGATCTGCCGCGGGTGCTCTTCAACAACTTCCCGCTGGACGAGGAACGGCAGGCGATGTCGGGGCATTCCATGGGCGGGCATGGCGCGCTGACGCTGGCGCTGCACCATCCCGGCCGCTTCGCTTCGGTCTCGGCCTTCGCGCCGATCTCGCATCCCAGCACCTCGGACTGGGCGCTGAAGGCGCTCCACGCCTATCTCGGCGAGGATGCCGAGGCGCTGGCCCGGCACGACTCCACCCTGCTGCTGCGCGCGCGCGGCTGCGAGGCGCCGATCCTCGTCGATCAGGGCACCGCCGATCCGTTCCTCGAGGCGCTGATGCCGCAGGCGCTGGCCGCCGCCATGGCCGACCGGCGCCAACCCGGCGCCTTCCGCATGCAGGCGGGCTACGACCACAGCTATTTCTTCGTCGCCACCTTCATGGCCGACCACATCGCCTTCCACGCCGAGGCGCTGGGGCTTTCATGAGCCTCTATGTCGATGCCGACGCCTGCCCGGTCCGCGCCGAGGCGGAAGCGGTGGCGGCGCGGCACGGACAGCGGGTGATCTTCGTCTCCAACGGCGGCATCCGGCCCTCGCCAGCCCCCCATGCCGAGATGGTCTATGTCGACGCCGGCGCCGACGCCGCCGACCGCTGGATTGCCGAGCGGGCCGGGGCCGGCGACGTGGTGATCACCGCCGACATCCCCCTTGCCGCCCGCTGCGTCGCGGCGGGCGCCCGCGTTCTGCGCCCCGACGGCTCGGCGCTCACCGAGGCGAACATCGGCACCACGCTGGCCATGCGCGACCTGATGGCCGACCTGCGCGCCGCCGACCCGTTCCGGCAGGGCGCCAGCAAGCCATTCGGCAAGGCCGACCGCGCGCGCTTCCGCGATGCGCTCGACGCCGCGCTGCGGGCCGCCGCGCAATGATCGAGGCCGGCCCCCGCAACAACCTGATCGGCGCTCTCTGCGCCCTTGCCGGCGCGGCCTGCTTTTCCGTCAACGACATGATGATCAAGTTCATCAGCGGCGACTACGCGCTGCACCAGGTGGTCTTCATCCGCGCGATCATCGGCGTCGGGCTGACCCTTCTGGCCATCACGCTATTCGGCGCCGGGCTTGCCGCGCTGCGCACCGGCCGGCCGGGCATGCACGCCCTGCGCGCGCTCTGCATCCTCGGCGTCAACACCTTCCTCTTCCTGTCGCTCGCCGCGATCCCGATGGCCGACGCGCTGGCGCTCTTCTTCGTCGCGCCGCTCCTGATCGCCGGGCTTTCCTTCACCTTCCTGGGCGAGCGGGTGGGCCCATGGCGCTGGGCGGCGGTGGTCATCGGCCTCATAGGTGTGGTCGTGATGCTGCGCCCGGGCGGCGGCGGCGTGCAGATCGCCAATCTTTTGCCCCTCGGCGCCGCGCTCTCCTACGCCGCGCTCAGCCTCATCACCCGCCACATCGGCGGCACCGAAAGCGCGCAGACCATGGCCGTCTACACCCAGATGGGCTTCATCCTCGTCGGCGCGGCGATGTGGGCAACGGTCGGTGACGGCCGTTTCGACCGCTTCGACGACCCGTCGCTCGCCTTCCTGCTGCGCGCCTGGGTCTGGCCGGCGCCATCCGACTGGTGGATCTTCCTCGGCGTCGGTGCGGCCAGCGCGGGCGGCGCCTTCCTGATCTCGCAGGCCTACCGGATGGCCGAGGTCGGCTATGCCGCGCCCTTCGAATATGTCGCGCTGCCGATGGCGGTGATCTGGGGGGTTCTTGTGTTCGCCGACTTCCCCGACGCCGCCACATGGATCGGCATGGCGCTGATCGCCGGCGGCGGGCTCCTGCTGATCTGGCGCGAGACGGTCCGGGCCCGCAGCCCGCGCACCCCGACCCCCGCCGCCGAGGCCCGCTGAGAGGAGGCGCCATGCCCGCCCGCGATGCCGTCATCTTCGACATCGGCAATGTGCTGGTCGAATGGAACCCGCACGCCTTCTACGACCGGCTGATCGCGGCGGAGGAGCGCCAGCGCCTCTTCGCCGAGGTCCCGCTCGAGGAGATGAACCGCGCGGTCGATCGCGGCGCACCCATGGCCGCCGCCGTCGAGGCGCTGGCCGCGCAGCACCCCGACCGCGCCGAGTTGATCCGGCAATGGCATCTCGGCTGGGCGCAGATGTTCGCCCCCGTCATCCAGCCCTCGGTGCGGCTGCTGCTGGCGCTGAAGGCCCGCGGGGTGCCGGTCTTCGCGCTCACGAACTTCGGGCGCGAGACCTTCACGCTGGCCGAAGCCATGCACCCGTTCCTGAAGCTCTTCGACCGCCGCTTCGTCTCCGGCGAACTCGGCGTGCTGAAGCCGGAGCCGGAAATCTACGCCGTCGTCGAGGCGGCGACCGGCATCGCGCCCGCGCGGCTTCTCTTCACCGACGACAGCGCGGCCAATGTCGCCGCCGCAGCCGCCCGCGGCTGGGGCGTGCATCATTTCACCGGCCCCGAGGGCTGGGCGGCCCGGCTGGTCGCAGAGGGGCTGCTCGCCGAAACGGGGACCAGACCATGACCGACGCGCCCCCCTTCATCGGCCCCGAGATCGCGCCCCGGCTCGACTGGGGGGCGCTCACCGAGGCGCTGATGGCCGGCCACGCCAGGCCGCCCGCCGATGTGCGCGACAGCTTCCTCTACCGCGGCGACGACACGCTGCTGTCCCGTGCAGCCTGGATCGCGGGGCTGGGCGCGCTGGTCAAGACCGCCACGATCTTCCCGGGCAACCCGGCGCAGGGGCTCGCGGCGGTCAACGGAGCGGCCTGCCTCTTCGACGACGAGACCGGGCTTCTCGCGGCGCTGATAGATTTCCACCTCCTCACCAAGTGGAAGACCGCGGGCGACAGCCTGCTCGCCGCCCGGCTGCTGGCGCGGCCCGACAGCCGCAGCATCCTCCTCGTCGGCGCCGGTGCGGTGGCGCGGTCGATGATCGAGGCCTACCGCAGCCTCTTTCCCGAGGCCCGCTTCACGGTCTGGAGCCGCACGCGCGCCTCGGCCGAGACGCTGGCGCGGCTCGCCGGTGCCGAGGTCGCCGAGGATCTCGGAGACGCGGTGCACGCGGCCGACATCCTCTGCACCGCGACCATGGCGACCGAGCCGCTTGTGCAGGGCGACTGGCTGCGGCCCGGCCAGCACCTCGACCTGATCGGCGCCTTCCGCCACGACATGCGCGAGGTCGACGACGCCGCCCTCACCCGCGCCCGGCTCTTCGTCGACAGCCGCGCCACCACCGTCGACCACATCGGCGAACTGAAGGATCCCATCGCCCGCGGCGTGATCGCACATGACGACGTGGTCGCGGATTTCTACGACATCGCCGCCGGCCTCTTCGCCCGCCGCGACCCCGACGAGATCACCATCGCCAAGAACGGCGGCGGCGCCCATCTCGACCTCATGACCGCCCGCTACATCCTCGACCGCTGGCAGGTCCGCTGACGCAGCGCGTGGAGATCGCCGAAGCCGTCCCGACGTGCGGCGAGGACGGCCGCAGCACACGCGACTTCCCATCTGCGGCAGGTCCAGTACCGCCCCCGACCCGGGAGAGCGGGGCGCAGACCGGTCGCCTGAGCGGTATCAGCTTCACACCCGGACGGCGCCGGGCTGCGCGCGGCAGCAGCGCATCGCCCGTCACCGGGCGACGTTCAACATCAACCGGAGCATCCCCGCCGTCCGGGTCGCCGGCGCAGCGGCCCTCGTGAGGAACGGCACCGCGTCACAGGACGTAGCGGCTGAGGTCGGCGGAGCGGGCGAGCTCGCCCAGATGCTTCTCGACGAAGGCCTCATCGACCGTCACGGTCTCGCCCGTGCGGTCTGGCGCGGTGAAGGACAGCTCCTCGAAAACCCGCTCCATCACCGTGTAGAGCCGACGTGCGCCGATGTTCTCGACGGCCCGGTTCACCTCGGCGGCGATGCGGGCGAGCGCG
>PUNI01000090.1 GCA_003551745.1 Paracoccaceae bacterium
CCAACGGCCTGTCGGACGCCTATGTGCGCGCGGTGGCCTGGCGCGGTTCCGGCGAGGACATGGGCGTCGCGGCCCGCCGCAACCCCGCACGCCTCGCCATCGCGGCCTGGGAATGGGGCGCCTATTACGGCGACGCCAAGATGAAGGGCGCGAAGCTCGACATCGCCCGGTGGCGCCGGCCGGCCCCCGACAGCGCACCTTGGCAGGCCAAGGCCGCCGGCCTCTACATGATCTGCACCATGGCCAAGCACGCGGCCGAGGCGAAGGGCTGCTCGGACGCGATGATGTTCGACTATCGCGGCTATGTCGCGGAGGCGACCGGCGCCAACATCTTCTTCGTGAAGGACGGCGAGGTGCACACGCCCCTGCCCGACTGTTTCCTCGACGGGCTGACGCGGCAGACGGTGATCGGCCTTCTCGCCGACCGCCAGGTCAAGGTTCACCAGCGCCACATCATGCCCGAGGAACTCGAGGGCTTCCAGCAGTGCTGGCTCACCGGCACCGCCGCAGAGGTGACGCCCGTCGGCCAGATCGGTGCGTACAGTTTCGAGGTCGGCGCGCTGACACGCCAGATCTCGGAAGACTACGAGAAGCGGGTGCGCAGCTGACAGCGGCGCTGGCGCGGCAACCGGTCCAGCGCGCCATCGCCAAGCTAGCGGCGCGGTCGAGGACAGCCGGCCGAGGTGCTGTCGCGCGAGCCCCAGCTTCGGGCCCTGGCCGTCTGGCCGGCGGCGCCCTCAGCTTGCGAAGATCCCGGCGCTGTCGGTGAAGCCCTTCACCTCGATCGGGTTGCCGGCGGGATCGCGGAAGAACATCGTCCACTGCTCGCCGGGCCGACCCGGAAAGCGCAGGGTCGGCGGCACCACGAAGTCCACGCCTGCTGCTTCGAGCCGCCGGGCGAGGCGCTGGAAGGCGCCCACCTCCAGCACCACGCCGAAATGCGGCATCGGCACGCGGTGATCGCCGACCTGCCCGGTCTCGGCCGTGGCGAAGGGCTCGCCCCGGTGCAGCGACAGCTGGTGGCCGAAGAAGTCGAAATCCACCCAGGTCTCGGTACTGCGCCCCTCCGCACAGCCGAGCACCCCGCCGTAGAAGTCCCGCGCCGCATCGAGGTCATCGACATGGATGGCCAGATGGAAGGGTGCCGGCATCGCGCGCTCCTTTTCCCGCGTGGCGCCGCGATACCGGGCACAGGCCGGCGGGACAAGTCTCGCTTGCCGCAGCCCCTTTGCATGCCGTAGCGTTCCTGACGGGAGGCTCGGGCGATGCGTTCGGCGTTGCGTCAACTTGATCGTTTCCGGCGGATCTCCCTCGCCTGCGCCCTGCTGTTGGCAGCAAGCGCCTCGGGCGTCGGCACCGCGGCCGCGCAGGAGCCGATCGAGGGCTACATGGCCTGGATCGGGCCTCAGGACCTGGTCAACTCGCGCGGGCAGCGGCTGAGCTCGGCAGCTCAGGTGATCCGGCAAGACCGCGCCAACTTCCACCATTTCGGCCGCCGCGACCCGGGCGACGAATGGGACCGCTTCTTCGCCACCCCCGAAAACCGCGACTGGCTGGAACGCGCGCTCACGGGCCGGATCCCTGGCTGGATGGCGCAGGAGATCCTGCGCGGCGGAGTTTTCGTGGAGGTGACTGTGTGGGGACGGGGCGGGCGCGCGCAAGCGGTGACGGTCGACATCCCGGAACCCTGCGGCTGCTGAGCCCGGGCTTTTCTCGCGCGCCGAGGCACCGGGGTCCGCCCCGACGTCGCGCGCGGGGCCCGTTGTGCCGGCTCGAGCGCTCGCCTAGGGTCTCGACCGATCAGCCCAGGGAGGGAACGGATGAGCAGGCCCTATGGTTTCGACACGCTGCAGATTCATGCCGGCGCGCGGCCCGATTCGGCGACCGGCGCGCGCCAGACGCCGATCTATCAGACCACGGCCTATGTGTTCCGCGACGCCGACCACGCAGCGGCGCTCTTCAACCTGCAGGAGGTGGGCTTCATCTATTCCCGCCTCACCAACCCCACCGTGGCGGTGCTGCAGGAACGGATGGCGACGCTGGAGGGCGGGGCCGGCGCGGTCTGCTGCTCGTCCGGGCACGGGGCGCAGATCATGGCGCTGTTTCCCCTGATGCGGCCGGGCTGCAACGTCGTGGCCTCGAACCGGCTCTACGGCGGCACCATCACCCAGTTCAGCCAGACCATCCGGCGCTTCGGCTGGTCGGCGCGCTTCGTCGATTTCGACGACCTCGACGCGGTCGCGGCGGCCGTTGACGACGACACGCGGGCGATCTTCTGCGAATCGATCTCGAATCCGGGCGGCTACATCACCGACCTCGATGCCATCGCGGCCATCGCCGAGCGGGCCGGCCTGCCGTTGATCGTCGACAACACCACCGCCACCCCGTATCTCTGCCGCCCCATCGAGCATGGCGCCACGCTGGTGGTGCATTCGCTGACCAAGTATCTCACCGGAAACGGCACCGTGACCGGCGGCTGCATCATCGACTCGGGCCGGTTCGACTGGTCGGCGTCGGGCAAGTTCCCCTCGCTGTCCGAACCCGAGCCCGCCTATCACGGGCTGAAGTTTCACGAGACGTTCGGGCCGCTCGCCTTCACCTTCCACGGCATCGCCATCGGCCTGCGCGATCTGGGGATGACGCTGAATCCGCAGGCGGCGCATTACACGCTCATGGGCATCGAGACGCTGAGCCTGCGCATGCAGCGGCACTGCGAGAACGCCGTCAAGGTCGCAAGCTGGCTCGAGAAGGATCCGCGCATCGCCTATGTCACCTATGCCGGGCTGCCCTCCTCGCCCTGGTACCATCGGGTCGAGACCATCTGCCCGCGCGGCGCGAGTTCGCTGTTCACCTTCTCGCTGAAGGCCGGCTACGAGGCCTGCATGAAGCTGATCGACGCGGTGGAGATCTTCAGCCATGTGGCCAATCTCGGCGACACACGTTCGCTGATCATCCACTCGGCCTCCACGACCCACCGGCAACTCACGCCCGAACAGCAGGTCGCCGCGGGCGCCGCACCGGATGTGGTGCGCGTGTCGATCGGGATCGAGGATGCCGACGACCTGATCGCCGATCTCGACCAGGCCCTGACCCAGGCGCACGCCTGATGGCAGCCCGGCCGGTCAGTCGGCCGGGCCGAACTCCACCGTCACCCGGGCGGTGATCTCGATCTCGCCCTGGGCCACCGGCACGGCCTCGGACATGGCCATGTCGGCACTGCGCAGCGTCGCCGGGCGCGGCACGCTCACGGCCGTTTCCGAGATGCGGGTGACCGGGCCCAGCGGCACGCCTGCGGCCTCGGCGTAGAGCGCGGCCTTGCGGAGCGCATCGGCGACCGCCCGGCGGCGGGCCTCGTCCTGCAACGCCACAGCCTCGGACAGGCCGAACTGCAAGCCGTCGAAGCGCGTCGCCCCGGCCGTCACCACACTGTCGAGGAGCGCGCCGAGACCGTCGAGATCACGGGCCCGCACGGTCACCATGTTGGACGCCTCGAAACCCGCCAGCCGCTGGGATTGCCGGCCCTGATCGTATTCCCAGACCGGGCCAAGCGACAGCTCCGAGGTCTGCACGTCGCGCGCGGCCACTCCGGCGGCCTCGATCCGGTCGAGCACCGCCCGCGTCGCCTCGGATGTCAGTTCGAGCGCCGCGCCGGGGCTGTCGGCCCGCTGCTGCACGCCGAGCCGCAGCGTCGCCATGTCGGGCACGGCCTCGACGCGCCCTTCGCCGCCCACGACGATCTGCGGCCCGGTCTCGGCGCGCGCCGTGCCCGCCGGCGCCACCGCCATGACCAGCCCCGCAAGGGTCACGGCACGCATCCGGCGTGCCGCACCCGAGTTTACCTTTTTCGACATTTCACCCACCGCTTTGCCCTCTGTTTCCCCGAGACGGCATCACGGAGGCGATACCGGCAGGGTCGTTTCCTTAACTTCCCCTCGGCAGAAACCTGCTATAGCCTTGCGTCAGGCTCAAGATGGACTCCCGGCGGTCCAACCGTTTGTGATAAGGCGCGCTGCATGAAGCCGAACTTTGCCCTCACGCTGTCCCACGAGGGCGTTGCCCTGCTGCAGCGCTCGCCCCGTGGATGGCTCCTGGTCGGCGAGGTGGCGCTCGACGATCCCGCTCTCGAGGAAGCGCTCGCCGGGCTGAGGACCACCGCGCTTTCCATGGCACCGGACGGGCTCACCAGCAAGCTCGTCATCCCGGATAGCGAACTCCTTTACAGCGTGGTGGAGGTGCCCGGGCCCGACCCCGAGGCACGGCGCGCCGCGATCCGTGCCGCGCTGGAGGGCGCCACCCCCTATCCCGCGGAGGAGCTGATCTTCGACTGGTCGGGGAGCGGGACGCACCTGAATGTGGCCGTGGTGGCGCGCGAGACGCTGGAGGAGGCCGAGAATTTCGCGGTCGCCCATGGCTTCAACCCGGTGTCCTTCGTGGCCCGGCCCGGACGCGACGTTTATATCGGCGAGCCGTTCTTCGGCGTCACCGCGGCGGCACCCGGCCTCCTGCCCCGGGGCGAGAAGGTCGATCGCGACTTCGTCCCGG
>PUNI01000357.1 GCA_003551745.1 Paracoccaceae bacterium
CTCGCCGTCCGAATTCACCGCGCCGGTCTCGGTCCAGGCGATGAGCGTGTCGATCTGCGCCTCGCTCAGGCAGTCCTCGTTGCGGCCTTCGGTGCAGGCGACGGTCGACCAGTCGACGGTGCAGGCGTCGGGATCCGATATCAGCCCGTCCTCCAACCCGTCGGCGGCATCGCACTGCTCCAGCACCGTTTCCCGGATGAGGGAGATATCACCCGGCCCGATGATCTTGTTGCCGTCATCGTCGGTATTGGCCTGCACGACGCTGGCCATCCAGGTGCCGACCAGCCCAGTATAGTCCATCGCCGGGGCGCCGTTGAGGATGCCGTCGAAGAGTTGCGGGCTGCGCAGCGCCAGCATGTTGGCCTGCCGCCCGCCGGTGGAGCAGCCGGCGAAGATGCGGGGGCTGGGTTCGGCGCCGTAGTAGCCGTCGATCACCGTCTGCGCGAGCTTCGCGGTCTCGCGCACCGCGCGGTCGCCCCAATCCACCTCGGCGAGCCGGTCGTGATGGGCCCAGCGGGCATCCACCGAGGACGTGCCCCAGTGCCCGCCGTCCATGGTGGCGGCTGCATAGCCGCGGCGCAGCCCGTGGTTCATGGCGTTCACGAAGCCCGGCGCGTCGGACAGGAGCTGACCGCAGAAGCCGCCGCAGCCGGCCATGTAGAAGCCGCCGTTCCAGTCGGTTGGAAGCCGGATCTCGAAGTTGATGGCAGGCCGGATGTAGCCGCGCACCGAACAGAACTCTGGCAGCTCGTCGGTGGCGGGCACCATCACGGCCGAGAGCATGTTGACGTCGTTGAGCCGCAGTTCGGCGAGCGCGCGGCAGGCGTCGTCTTCGGCCGCCGCCGGGACGGCTATGGCGATGGCAAGGGCCGCCGGAACGGCGGCGCGTCGGGCTTTCATGATGTCCTCCCTGGTGGATTCCCGGGTGGAAGTGTTCGGCCGTCGGGCGGATCGGGGCAAGCCCCTCCCTGCCCTCGGGATCGGCCGGGGCGGCGCCGATCACCAGCGCGTCGCACGGCACTCTGCCCCTTGCCCTTCGCCGCCACCGCCCCATGCTGGCGCGCATGGACGATCCGATCTGCCCGCTCTGCCTGCGCCCGATCCCGGCCGACGTGCCCCAAAGCCTGCACCACCTGACGCCGAAGCTGCGCGGCGGCAAGGGCGGGCCGACGGTTCTGATGCACCACATCTGCCACAAGGAGGTGCATGCCGCGCTAAGCGAGGCCGAGCTGGCGCGGCGCTATAACACGCCCGAAGCGCTCAGGTCGCATCCCCGCCTGGCGCGCTTCGCCGCCTGGGTGGCGCGGCGGCCGCCAGCTTTCCTGTCGAAGGTGCCCGGGCGGCGCGGACGGGGATGAGGGCATGGGGCTGAGCGGACGGGGCTGAATTCAGGCGAGCCGGATCGCCTTGCGGTCGATGGCCAGCACATAGCCCTGCCGGGTGATGTTCTTCACCAGAAGCTCGCTTACGATCTGGTTGCCAAGCGCGTCGCGGAGCCGCTTGATCCGGGTGGCGCCGGCGGCCTCGTCGCAGTCGGTCGCGCTGCGACCCGAAACGATGCCCTCGATCTCGGCCCCCGACAGCACCTCGCCGTCCATCCGTGCCTCGGCGAGGGCGGCAAGGGTCTCGACCACCGCCTCGGTGAGCGTGAACTCCATGTCGTTGAGCCACACCTTGCGGCTGGCCCGGTCGATCACCAGTGCGGTGACCTGGATGCCGGCACGCTCGATCTCGCTCATCCGCCGGTTCAGCGTCACCAGCATGACCAGGATCACCAGCGTCGCCAGCAGCAGGGCGGTGGCGAAGACCAGAAGCACGAAGATGACGACGCGGTAGGAGCGCAGCGTCTCGGAAAAGGCCGTGCCCGACAGCGCCAGGATCTCCAGCAGCCGCACCTCCGCCTGCGAGGTCAGCGGGTTCTCGACGAAGATGCTTTCGACCCGGGCGTTGAAGGCGCCGGCCGAAGGCAGATTGAGAAAGAGCAACACCCCGGTGGCGCCCAGCAGCAGCACGATGGCCGCCATCCCCAGCGCCACGGTGCGCCCGGCGGCGCGGGCCGTGTCAGTAGCGGAGGAAGAACTGTCCCGCATCCCGCTCCCGTCCTGCCAGCCCCTGGGAGCCGAAGATTGCCACGAGGTCGAGCAGGCTCCAACCGTCGCGGCCGATCCGGCGGGCGATTTCCGCCGCGGCGGCGGCCCGGTCGCCGCAGACCGCCGCCGGCAGTTCGATCACGCCGTAGTGGAGCTGCAGCGGCGGCTCGCGCTTGGCCTTGTAATCGGCAAAGCAGCCTGCCGCCGCCGGCCCCGCCGCCGCGACCAGCGCCAGCGCCAGCGCGGCGGAAACTGCGATCTGTCTCATGCCTGTCGTCCCCTCGGGATCTGCCGCGACGATGCGGACGGGCCCGGCGTCATGCAATAGCATCGGTCCGGGCCGGGCAGGTTATCCGATAGCCCGGCGGCGCTATTGCCTGTCAGGCGCAGATGGCGCGAGGCCGGTGGCACGGCAATCTGTTCCATCGAAAGGATCCGTCATGCACAACAGTCTTGTTCCGCTTTTCCGCCGCCTCGCCGGCCTCTCTGCAGCCGCCGCGGTCGGGCTGGCCGGCATCACCGCCGGCGCCAGCCCGGCGCGGGCCGACGAGGATCTGACCCGCTTCCTCGCCGGCGCCGCCGGCCTCGTGGCGATCTATGCGATCCTCGACAGCAACCGTCGGGCCCAGCCCGCGCCGCCCCAGCGCGGACGGGGCTGGCAGCAGCAGCAGCACCGGCCGTCCGCGGTGCTGCCCGCACGCTGCGCCGTCGAGGTGCGCACGCGCGGCCAGGGCCGGCAGGTCTTCTATGGCGAGCGCTGCCTGCGTCAGGCCGGGATCAACACCCGCCGCCTGCCGAACCGCTGCGAGGTGACGCTGCGGGCGCGGCAGGGCCAGCGCAGCGCCTTCAGCGAAGCCTGCCTCGTCCGCGCCGGCTACCGCGTGCGCGGCGACCGCCGCCCGCGCTGATGACGTCAAGGCTTGCCGGGGCGACGGTTTCGCGCGATGGGGTGGGCATGCCCCACCCCGTTCCCGATTTCCGCTTCGAGGCCGCGGCGCGGGCGCGCGGCGCCCTGCGCGTGGCCGGAGTGGACGAGGCCGGGCGCGGCCCGCTGGCCGGGCCCGTCTTCGCGGCGGCAGTGGTGCTGGACCCAACCGACATCCCGCCCGGGCTGCGCGATTCCAAGACGCTGGGCGCCCGCCCCCGGGCGGCGCTGGCGGCGGCGCTTCAGGCGCGCGCCGAGGTCGGGATCGGCCGCGCCGAGGTGGCCGAGATCGATGCGCTAAACATCCTGCAGGCCAGCCTTCTCGCGATGCGCCGGGCGCTGGCGGCACTGCCACGGCCGCCCGATCACGCGCTGATCGACGGCCGGCAGATCCCCGCCACGCTGCCCTGCACCGCCGAGCCCGTGGTGCGCGGCGATGCGCGCTGCCTGTCGGTGGCGGCGGCCTCTATCGTGGCGAAGGTGGCCCGCGACGCGACGATGGCCCGGCTGGCCGCCGCCTGCCCCGGCTATGGCTGGGAGACCAACGCCGGCTATCCCACGCCGGCCCATCTGGCGGCGCTGCGCAATCTGGGGCCGACCCCATATCATCGGCGCTCCTTTGCCCCGGTGCGCAAGATGTTGTATCCGGACACGCACACAACATACTGATTCTGAAAAGAATTGACGGCGAATCGCTTTTCGCTCACTGTTTCCGAAAAGGCAGGCGCCCGTTGCCACGGGCCGGGGCTGACAGGAACGGGGCAGAAATGGGCGTGGATGCTGCGGGCGCGCTGGCGCGCAACCGGGTCGTGGTGGGTGACTGCATTGAAACGATGGAAGACCTGCCCGAAGGGTCGGTCGATCTGGTCTTCGCCGACCCGCCCTACAATCTGCAGCTGAAGGGCGAGCTGCACCGACCCGACAACTCCCGCGTCGATGCCGTCGACGATGCCTGGGACCACTTCGCCAGCTTCGAGGCCTATGACCGTTTCACGCGCGCCTGGCTCGGCGCCGCGCGGCGGGTGTTGAAGCCCGACGGGGCGATCTGGGTGATCGGCAGTTATCACAACATCTTCCGGGTCGGGGCGGCGCTGCAGGACGCGGGGTTCTGGGTCCTCAACGATGTGGTCTGGCGCAAGGCGAACCCGATGCCGAACTTCCGCGGCAAGCGGCTGACGAACGCCCATGAGACGCTGATCTGGGCCTCGCGGTCGGAGGGCGCCCGCTATACCTTCAACTACGAGGCGCTGAAGTCACTCAACGAGGGCGTCCAGATGCGGTCGGACTGGGTGATCCCGCTCTGCACCGGGGCCGAACGGCTGAAGGACGCCGCCGGCGAGAAGGCACACCCCACCCAGAAGCCGGAGGCGCTGCTGCACCGGGTTCTGGTGGCGACGACGCGACCCGGCGATCTGGTGCTCGATCCGTTCTTTGGCACCGGCACCACCGGTGCAGTGGCGAAACGGCTGGGGCGCGACTTCATCGGGATC
>PUNI01000616.1 GCA_003551745.1 Paracoccaceae bacterium
GACCGGCGTGATCGGCGAGCCGCTGCCGGCCGACCGGATCACGGCGGCCCTGCCCGAGCTGGCCGCGGCGCTGTCCCCGGGCGGCTTCGAGGCCGCCGCGCGGGCGATCATGACCACCGACACCTTTCCCAAGGGCGCGGCCGCACATGTCGAGATCGACGGTCAGACGGTGCAGATAGCCGGGATCGCCAAGGGCTCGGGCATGATCGCGCCCGACATGGCGACCATGCTCGCCTTCGTCTTCACCGACGCCGCGATCGAGCCTGCACCGCTTCAGAGGCTGGTGGCCCGGCTCGCCGACGAGACCTTCAACTGCATCACCGTCGATGGCGACACCTCCACCTCGGACACGCTTCTGGTCGCGGCCACCGGACAGGGCCCGGCGGTGGGCGATCTGCGCAAGGCGCAGGGTCGGGCCTTCGAGCGGGCGCTGGGGCAGGTGATGCGGGATCTCGCCCTGCAGATCGTGCGCGACGGCGAGGGCGCCTCGAAGCTGCTCGCGATCCATGTCACCGGGGCCGCCTCGAGCGAGGATGCCCGCCGCGTCGGGCGTGCGATCGCCAACTCCCCCCTCGTGAAGACGGCGGTGGCGGGCGCGGATCCGAACTGGGGCCGCATCGTGATGGCGGTGGGCAAGTCGGGCGCCCAGGCCGACCGCGACCGGCTCGCGATCCGCTTCGGCGACATCACCGTGGCCGAGGCCGGCGCCCGCGCCGCCGGCTACAGCGAAGAGGCCGCGGCCGCCTACATGCGCGGGCAGGAGCTGGAGATCGCGGTGGATCTGGGCCTCGGACGGGGCAAGGCGACGGTCTGGACCTGCGACCTGACCCGCCGCTACATCGACATCAACGCCGACTACCGGTCGTGACGCGGCTGGTCCTCGTCGCCGCCGTCGCGTTGATCGACGGCGACGGCCGGGTGCTGATCGCGCAGCGCCCGGAAGGCAAGGCGATGGCGGGGCTCTGGGAGTTTCCCGGCGGCAAGGTCGAGCCCGGCGAGACCCCGGAGGCGGCGCTCATGCGCGAGCTGCACGAGGAACTCGGGATCGAGACCTGGGCCTCCTGCCTGGCGCCGCTCACCTTCGCCAGCCATGCCTACGAGGATTTCCATCTGCTGATGCCGCTCTTCGCCTGCCGCAAATGGGAGGGCGTCCCCACGCCGCGCGAGGCGCAGGCGCTGCGCTGGGTACGGGCGCAGGCGCTGCGCGACTATCCGATGCCGCCCGCCGACCTGCCCCTGATCCCGATCCTGCGGGACTGGCTCTGACCGACTCTGACCGGCACGGCTCCGCACGTTCTTGCGCGCCCGCTGTGTTCTGCGGGCCACGGCTGTCGCCGCGATCGCGCCGGGCGATTGGTGTATTTACAATGTCAAGTTTAATCTGGCATGTTAAGCACGCGTAAACGGAGACTGTTCAAATGCTGGGCACAATAATGATCGGTCGCCACAGTTCGGTGCAGGGTGATATTGTGAGCCTGCTGCCGGATGGCCGCCTCGTGGTGCGGGTGGGCGGAAACAAGTTCGCAGGCCAACCGGTGCGCGCACCGATGGTGCCGCCAGCGGAGTTGCGCCAAGGCGAAGCGACCGCCTGACCGGAGGCCGGCCGCGCAGCCCGGCAGATCGTGCCGGACCGGCCAGACCTCCCGTCTCAGGCCAGCTTGCGGGCGACGGTCTCCCGTTCGAAGATCTCGATCACGTCACCGACGCGGATGTCGTCGTAGTTCTCGAACGCCATCCCGCACTCCTGACCCGAGATGACCTCCTTCACCTCGTCCTTGAAGCGCTTGAGCGTCTTCAGCGTGCCTTCGTGGATCACCACGTCGTCGCGCAGAAGCCGCACGCCGGCCGAGCGGCGCGCGATGCCTTCGGTGACCAGACAGCCAGCCACCTTGCCGACACCGGAAACCTTGAAGACCTCCTTGATCTCGGCATAGCCGATGAAGGTCTCGCGGACCTCGTCCGAGAGAAGCCCCGAGGCGGCCTGCTTGATGTCGTCCACGAGGTCGTAGATCACCGAGTAATACCGGATCTCGACGCCCTTCTGATTGGCCGAGTTGCGCGCCGGCGCGTTGGCCCGCACGTTGAAGCCGATCACCGGCGCGCCCGACGCCTCGGCCAGGCCGATGTCGGTTTCGGTAATCGCGCCCACGCCCGAGTGCAGCACGCGCACGCGCACCTCCTCGTTGCCGACCTTCTCCAGCGCCTGCAGGATCGCCTCGGCCGAACCCTGCACGTCGGCCTTCACCAGAACCGGCAGCTCGTTGACCTTCTCGTCGGCCTTGGCCTTGGCCATCAGTTGTTCCAGGGTCGCCGCAGCCCCGGCCGCGGCACGCTTGTCGCGTGCGGCCTTCTGGCGATAGTCGGCGATCTCGCGCGCCTGCGCCTCCGTCTCCACCACGTTGAGCACGTCGCCGGCCTCGGGCGTGCCCTGCAGGCCCAGGACCTCGACGGGCACCGAGGGGCCGGCCTCGTCGACCCGCTCGCCCTTGTCGTTCATGAGCGCCCGCACCCGGCCCCACTGTTCGCCGACGACGAAGACATCGCCGCGCTTCAGCGTCCCGTTCTGCACGAGGACAGTGGCGACGGGGCCGCGCCCGACATCGAGCTTGGCCTCGATCACGGCGCCCAGGGCCGCGCGATCGGGGTTGGCCTTCAGATCCAGCAACTCGGCCTGCAGCGCGATGTTCTCCAGAAGATCGTCGAGACCCTTGCCGGTGGTCGCCGAAACCTCGACATCCAGCACCTCGCCGCCCATCTTCTCGACCACCACCTCCTGCTGCAGGAGATCGGTGCGCACCTTGTTCGGCTCAGCCGCAGGCTTGTCGATCTTGTTGATCGCCACGATCATCGGCACCTGCGCGGCCTTGGCGTGATTGATCGCCTCGATCGTCTGCGGCATCACCGCGTCGTCGGCCGCGACCACCAGCACCACAATGTCGGTTACCTGCGCGCCGCGGGCGCGCATCGAGGTGAAGGCGGCATGGCCCGGCGTGTCGAGGAAGCTCAGCACGGCGCCGGAGTCGGTCGTCACCTGGTAGGCCCCGATATGCTGGGTGATCCCGCCGGCCTCGCCGGACACGACGTTGGTCTTGCGGATCGCATCGAGCAGCGAAGTCTTGCCGTGGTCGACATGGCCCATGATGGTGATGATCGGCGGGCGCGAGCGCAGCGCCTCGGCGCTGTCCTCGACCATGTCGATCACCTGCTCGACATCGGCGTCCGAAACCCTCACCGACTTGTGGCCGAATTCCTCCACGATCAGTTCGGCGGTGTCGGCATCGATGGTCTGGTTCATCGTGGCCATGACGCCCATCTTCATCAGCGACTTCACCACATCGGCGGCGCGCTCGGCCATCCGGTTGGCAAGCTCCTGCACGATGATCGTCTCGGGCAGGCGCACTTCGCGCACCTGCTTCTCGCGGGTCACCGGGCCGCCCATCGCCTTCTGGCGGGCACGCTCCTGCTTGCGCTTCATCGCCGCCAGGCTGCGCTGGCGGCCTCCGTCGCCGGCGAGGGCCTCCTTGAGGGTCAGCTTTCCGGAGCGACGCGCGCCGTCGTCCCGGGCCTTGCCGCGGCCCTCGCGCTCGCGCTCGCGCTCGACCTTGCGCGGGGCCGGCGGCTTGGAGGGGGCACGCTCCGTGGCGGGAGCGGCAGCCGGTGGCGCGCTCTCGGCGGCCTTGCGGGCAACCGCGGCCTCGCGCGCGGCGCGCTCGTCCTCCTCGGCCTTGGCGGCCAGCGCGGCTGCGCGCTCGCGCTCCTCGCGTTCGCGGGCCTCGGCTTCCTCGCGGCGGCGCTGGCGGTCTTCCTCGCGGCGGCGCTCCTCTTCCACGCGCTGATGGGTCTCCTCGGCCTCGCGGGCGCGGGCGGCCTGCAGCGCCTTGAGGCGACGCTCCATCTCGGCATCGCTGATCCCGGCCGGGCGGCGCGAAGCATCGCCGGCCGGCGGCCGGGCCGTCGCGGCAGAGGTGGCGTCAGGCTTGCCTGCCGCCCCCGGCTTCGGCACGACGACACGCTTGCGCTTGGTCTCCACCAGCACATTCTTGGTGCGTCCGTGGCTGAAGCTCTGCTTCACCTGACCCGGGCGCGCCCCGCGCAAACCGAGGGGTTTCTTGCCGTCTGTTTCGCTCATACGTCTTGTCTATCCTTCCCGGCGCCCGTCGCGCCGACCTGCCCGCGCATCCGCGCAAGCCTTGCCGCTTCCTCTACAACACGCGTTGCGAGTCCGCCAGCCGCAAGCGCGGCGTGTATCACACGTTCGCGCCCGAAAGCCAAACCCAATTCGGACGCCGACAGGGCCGTGACCAGGCTGTCGGGCCCGGCGGGCGGGCGCAGCCGCGCCCGCTCGCGCAGCGAGCCGTCATGCGCCTGCAGCAGCACCGCCGCAGTGCCCTTCGTCAGCGCGTCGCGCACCTTCTCGAAGCCGCACACCGCGGCGCCGCCCTTGCGGGCCAGCGAGACCAGTTCGACCAGCCGCTGCGCCAGCTGCGTCTCGACGAGGTCCACC
>PUNI01000436.1 GCA_003551745.1 Paracoccaceae bacterium
CCGCCGGCTCGGCGCCGAGGTGGTGCTGCACGACCGCGCGGCCGACCGTGACGCCCTCGCCCGAGACCTCGCCGCCGAGCGCGGGCTGACGCTGATCCCGCCCTTCGACCACCCGGAGGTGATCGCCGGGCAGGGCAGCGTGGGCCTGGAGATCGCGCGGCAGGCCGCCGCGGAGGGCCTCGCCGAGGCCGATGTGCTGGTCTGCTGCGGGGGTGGCGGGCTGACCGCCGGCATCGCGCTGGCGCTGGAGGCCCGCGCGCCCGGCCTGCGGGTGCGCACCGTCGAGCCCGAGGGCTTCGACGACACCGCCCGGGCGCTTGCCAGTGGCAGCGTGACCCCCAACGCGCGGCGTGCAGGCAGCCTCTGCGATGCGATCCTCACCCCGGCCCCGGGCCGGCTGACCCTTCCGGTGATGGCGCAGCTCTGCGGACCGGGCATGGTGGTGAGCGACGACGAGGCGCTGGCGGCCATGGCCCTGGCCTTCGCCGGGCTGAAGATCGTTCTGGAACCGGGCGGTGCGGTGGCGCTGGCGGCGGCGCTGTTCCGGCACGCGCAGATTCCGGGCGCTGCGGTGATCGTGGTCGCCAGCGGCGGCAATGTCGCGCCCGACATCTTCGCCCGCGCGCTCGCCACGCCGTCCGCGGCGGCCCGGACCTGCGCCCAAGCCAGAGGAGGATGACATGCAGGTTGCCGATCTCGACGGGCTGCGGCTCCATTATCGCGACGAGGGCGCCGGCGCTCCGCTGGTGTTCCTCAATTCGCTGGGCACCGACCTGCGGCTCTGGGACAGGATCCTTCCGCTGCTGCCGGCGCGGCTGCGGGCGATCCGTTTCGACAGCCGCGGCCATGGCCTCTCCGACGCGCCGCCGCCGCCCTACGGCATGGGCACGCTGGTGCGCGACGCCGAGATGCTGCTCGATCGGCTGGAGGTGCGTGGCGCGGTGCTGGTGGGCTGTTCGCTGGGCGGCATGATCGCGCAGGGCCTGGCCGTGAAACGGCCGGATCTGGCGCGCGCGCTGGTGCTGTCGAACACCGCGGCGCGGATCGGCACCGCCGAGATGTGGCACGAGCGGATCGCGGCGGTGGAGGCGGGCGGCGTCGCGGCACTGGCGGAGGGGGTGCTGCAGCGCTGGTTCCCGCCCGCCTTCCACGCCACCGAGGAGATCAGCGCCTGGCGGCACATGCTGACCCGCACGCCGGCGACAGGCTATGCCGGCTGCGCGGCCGCCATCGCCGGCACCGATCTCTACACGCCGACGAGCGGGCTGCGCCTGCCGCTTCTGGGCATCGCCGGCAGCGAGGACGGCTCGACACCGCCCGATCTGGTGCGCGAGACGGTGGCACTGGTTCCGGGCGGGCGGCTGCATGTGATCCGCGGCGCCGGCCATCTGCCGATGGTGGACAGGCCGCTGGACTACGCCGAGGTGCTCGCTGGGTTTCTGGCCGAGATCGGCCACGGCTGAGCCCGGGGGCAGGCCGTGCCCCGCCTGCCGGCCGTGGCTCAGCCGCCGTCGCCCGTGTTCGTGCCGGTATTAGTGCCGGTGTTCGCGCCCGCGTCGTTGATTGCATTGACGCCATTGCCGGTGGCATAGCGCTGCGCCTCGGCCTCGAGATGGTCGGCGAAACAGGCGTCGACCTTCCGCGTCGCGGCAATCAGCGAGGCGCGGCCGCGCGCATCCTTGCGCAGCAACACCCGCCGCAGCAGCGCGCATTGCCCGCGCGTGCTGGCGGCGAAGCGCGCAGGATCGATCAGCCGGGCCGAGGGCGCCGCCGTGGCGATCACCCCCGCATGGCCGCCAAGCGCGCGGTAAGCGGCGAGCGCACAACTCGGCGCCCCGCCGCAGGCGTCGCGACAGAACGCCGCCACCGGCAGCGCCTCGGGCGCCGACATCAGCCATTGTCCGAGCAGGGCGTCGGGCGGCGGCGTCTCGAGATACCCCCGCTGCGGATCCTCGGGATCGATCGGCCGCACGGTCTCGTCCTCGGGCGGGCCCAGCGGGTCCAGCAGCGCGAGCGCGCGCAGGGCCGGGGGAAAGCCCGGCGCGCCGGCATGTTCGGCCAGCCCGCTGCGCCGCTGCACGGACCTCACCAGCAAGACCCGCGCCGCCATGTCGGGCTCGCCGGCCTCGGCGAAATCGAGCGCCAGCTCGGCGCTTGCCTCGCCCTCCCAGAAGCGCTGCCACAGCGCCGCCGTCGGCTCGGCCGCCACCGCCGCCGCCATCCAGTTGCGCGGTGTCGCCTCCTCGGGCCGGCGCAACAGCGCATCGCGCTCGGCGCGCGGCAGGCGGGCCAGCCAGGGCCCCTGCAGCGACGGCGTCCGGTCGATCAGCGCGAGCAACATCTGCGCGGCCGCGTTGCCCTCGGCGGCGAGCCCCGCCAGTTCGGGCAGGCTGCCGGCCTCGTCATCGGCCAGCCACTGCTCCAGCGCCGCCTCGAAGGCCGGCGCCTCGCGGCCAGGGATGCCGGCGGCGGCGAGGCCGATGCTGCTCCACAGGAGAACAAGCACCCCCACCACCCGCACTACGATTGCCGCCATCGATCCCACCCAACCGCCGGCCTCTTCGCGGGCCGTCCTCGCAGCGCGACTATGACGCAGCGCGGCCCCGGCAACAAGCCGGCTGCTGCCGCAGAAGACCGTCTGCCAAAGAAAAAAACCGCCTGCCGGGTGGCAGGCGGCTGGCAGGTGCCCGGCGATCGCGCCGGGGACAGGGAGCCGCTGCGGGATGGGAAACCATCCGAGCTGTTCCAACGTTAGCCGGCACCCTTGAGCCGATCCTTGATGCAGATCAACCGGGCGGCGCCATTGCCCCGTTTTTTTGCCTGCGCTATGCCGGACCGGCCAACTGCGGAGGCCCCGGCCATGAACGACGCAACCCCGCTCCGCGCCAAGGATGCCCCCGAACTTGGGCGTTTCGACTGGCAGGATCCGTTCCGCCTCGACGAGCAGCTCACCGAGGAAGAGCGGATGCTGCGCGACGCCGCGCGCGCCTATGCGCAGGAGAGGCTGCAGCCGCGCGTCACGGCCGCCTATGCCGAAGAGGCGACCGATCCCGGCATCTTCGCCGAGATGGGCGAGATGGGGCTTCTGGGCGTCACCATCCCCGAAGCCTTCGGTGGGCTCGGCGCGGGCTATGTCGCCTATGGCCTCATCGCGCGCGAGATCGAACGGGTGGATTCGGGCTATCGCTCGATGATGAGCGTGCAGTCGAGCCTCGTGATGTATCCCATCCACGCCTATGGCACCGACGCGCAGCGGGAAAGATACCTGCCCGGCCTCGCCGCCGGCCGGCTCATCGGCTGCTTCGGGCTGACCGAGCCCGACGCGGGCTCCGATCCCGGCGGCATGAAGACCCGGGCGGAGAAGACCGACGCCGGCTACCGGCTGACCGGCACCAAGACCTGGATCTCCAACAGCCCGATCGCCGATGTGTTCGTGGTCTGGGCGAAGTCGGAGGCCCATGGCGGCAAGATCCGCGGCTTCGTGCTGGAGAAGGGCATGCGCGGCCTCTCGGCACCGAAGATCGCGGGCAAGCTGAGCCTCAGGGCCTCGATCACCGGCGAGATCGTGATGGACGGCGTCGAGGTGGGCGAAGACGCGCTGCTGCCCGGCGTCGAGGGGCTGAAGGGCCCCTTCGGCTGCCTCAACCGCGCGCGCTATGGCATCTCATGGGGCGCGATGGGCGCGGCCGAGACCTGCTGGCACGCCGCCCGTGCCTACGGCCTCGACCGCAAGCAGTTCGGCAAGCCCATCGCCCAGACCCAGCTCTTCCAGAAGAAGCTCGCCGACATGCAGACCGAGATCGCGCTGGGGCTGCAGGGGAGCCTGCGCGTCGGCCGGCTGCTCGAGGAGGGCCACGGCGCGCCCGAGATGATCAGCCTCGTGAAGCGCAACAACTGCGGCAAGGCGCTGGAAATCGCCCGGATGGCGCGCGACATGCATGGCGGCAACGGGATCGCGCAGGATTTCCAGGTGATGCGCCACATGATCAACCTCGAGACGGTGAACACCTACGAGGGCACCCACGACATCCACGCCCTGATTCTCGGTCGCGCCCAGACGGGGCTTCAGGCCTTCTTCTGAGGCCCTGCGGGCGGCCTGACGCGTAGTATCCAGGCCTCGACGCTCGGCGAGGCCCGCGACACCGGGCTTGCCGGCCGCGGCATTGGCCGCCCCTACAGGGCTATTGCGGTCTACGCAGCGCATCGGCGGCCGCGGCACTTGGATGCCGCGGGCTTCTTGCAACTCGACCGGGCGCGACGGGCGCACGCGCCCTAAATGCTGCGGCTGCCCGCCCGGCTCGAGGCCGACGAGCGCCGCGGACTCGTCGAAGGGCTGGAACGCTGGGTTATCGACCGCCCGCCGACGCTCGCTGCGCCGGCGCCGGCGCCCCCCCCCCCGCAGCAATCGAGGCCTGCTCCCGGCCCATCGCGCCCGGCGTGGCGCTGCTGGCTCACTGCGCGCTCGTCTGGCGCCACCCGCGCCGGGGCGTTCCTTGCGGGCC
>PUNI01000190.1 GCA_003551745.1 Paracoccaceae bacterium
CCTGCCTCCCGTTCCGCGCCGATGGGGCGTCTCGTCGCGGTAAGTATCGCTTGAACTCCGCAAGAGGAAGCGGATAGATGGCGCCCGACGATACGGGTGGCTGCTGGGGGAAGGACATGTTCGACACCATGGTGTTCACCAAGGCGCTCGGCGCCCTCTGCGGGGCACTCCTGATCTTCCTCCTCGGCCAGTGGTTGGCCAACACGCTCTTCGTGCCTGGAAGCCGCGATCTGCCACCGGCCTTCGTGCTGGGTCTGCCCGACCCCGACGCGGTCGAGGAAGAGGTGGCCGACGCGCCGCCGCCCGAGGAGTTGAGCATCGGCGAGGCCTTCCAGATGGCCGACGCCTCGGCCGGGGAGCGGGTGTGGGGCCAGTGCCGTGCCTGCCATGTGGCCGACGACACGCGCAATTCGGTGGGGCCCTACCTCTACAATGTCGTCGGACGTGACATCGGCGTCGTCGACGGGTTCCGGTATTCCGGCGCGCTGCCCGAGGATGAACGCTGGACCATCGAGAACCTCTATGCCTACCTCGAAAATCCGCGCGGCTGGGCGCCGGGAACATCGATGTCCTTCGCCGGCCTGCGCAACCAGATGGACCGCGTGAACGTCATCGCCTTCCTCATCGACAATTCGCCCGACTTCGACACCGCCGAAATCCCCGAGCCTGAAGAGGCCGCCGTGGAAGAAGAGGCGATCGAGGAAGACGCCGTCGAGGAGGAGGCTGTCGACGAGGCGGCGGTCGAGGACGAGGCCGTGGAAGAGGAAGCGGTCGCCGAAGAGGTTGTCGAAGAGGCCGTTGAAGAGGACGCGGTTGCTGCGGCGCCCGTCGACGAGGCCGTCGAGGATGACGCCGTCGCCGAGGCCGTTACCGAGGACGCCATCGAGGAAGAGGACGTGGCCCTCGCCGAGGAGGCGGTGACCGAAGAAGCTGTCGAGGACGCCATTGCCGAAGAGGCGGTGGAAGAGGACGCGGTGGAGGAAGCCGCTGTTCCGGAAGCCGTGGACGAAGCGGTCGAGGAAGAGGCGGTCGAGGATGACGCCGTCACCGAGGCGCCGGCCGAGGAGATGACCGAGATCGCCGCGATGGTGGCAGATGGCGATGCCGGCGCCGGTGCGCGGGTGTGGAACCAGTGCCGGGCCTGCCATATCGCCGACGCCGAACAGAACCGGGTCGGGCCGCATCTGGTGGGGATCATCGGCCGGCAATCCAATCAGGTTCCGGGCTTCCGCTACTCCGGCAACCTGCCCGACGTCGTCTGGACGCTCGACGAACTCTACGAATACATCGAGAACCCCCGCGGCTATGCGCCGGGCACGAGCATGGTCTTCGCCGGGCTCCGCAGCCAGGACGACCGGATCAACCTGCTGGCCTATCTGCAATCTCTGGAGTGATGCTCGGCCACGCCATCCCGACCTGCGGGCCGCCCACCGGGGCGGCCCGTTCCGTTCGGGCAGCCGCCCGGCGCCCTGCGGGATGCGTGGATTGCCGGTGACAATCGCGTAATCCCCCGCGTCAATCCGTCTTGCAGGCTCGACAGCGCGCCTTAGCTTCCCGTAGCGTGCTGCCACCTCATCGCCGATCGCCGCCAGCATGGAGAGTTCCGTGACGCAGCATCCCGCGCCCCGTCGATATCCCACCGCAGCGTCCACTGCCGCCTTCCCGGGCAGGAGACGCCTCGCGCTGGCCGGGCTTGTCGGGCTGATGCTGCTGGCCGCGCCGGCGCACCGCGCCTTTGGCACCGAGACCGTGGCCGACGACGGGGAGATCCCGATCATCACGGCGCATGGCATCGGAACCTTCGACGAGCTTAAGCTTCCGCCGGATTTCGCGCATCTCTCCTATGTGAACCCCGACGCGCCGCGGGGTGGCGAGATCTCGATCTGGGGCTTCGGCGGCTTCGACTCGATGCATCCCTACACCACCCGCGGCCGTGCCGGCGCGCTGTCGTCGATCTTCTTCGAGTCGCTGCTGGAAGGCACCGCCGACGAGGTCGGGGCGTCCTACTGCCTCGTGTGCGAGACCATCGAATACCCCGAGGACCGCTCCTGGGTGATCTTCCACATGCGGCCCGAGGCGCGTTTTTCCGATGGCTCGCCGCTCACCGCCCATGACGTGGTGTTCTCCTTCAACATCCTGAAGGAAAAGGGCCTGCCGGACTTCCGCGTCGTGCTGGCTCAGCAGGTGGCCTCGGCCGAGGCGCTCGACGATCACACCGTGCGCTTCGACTTCGTGGAGGACTGGCCCAAGCGCGACCTTCCCGCGCTTGTCGGCGGGCTGCCGATTTTCTCCGAGGCGCATTACGTCGAGAACGACAGGGATTTCGAGGCGAGCTCGATGGAGCCCTTGCTGGGCTCGGGGCCCTATGTGCTGGAGCGCGTGGTGCCAGGCCAGACGCTCGTCTATCGTCGCAACCCCGATTATTGGGGCTGGGATGTGCCCATGATGCAGGGCCGGTCGAACTTCGATCAGATCCGTATCGAGTATTTCGCCGATTTCGACGCCGCCTTCCAGGGCTTCACCTCGGGCCAGTATACCTTCCGCACCGAGAACCGCGCCTCGCTCTGGGCCGAGGGTTACGACTTCCCGGCCGTGCAGCGCGGCCATGTGGTGCAGGCCACGCTGCCCGACGGCACCCTCGCCCCCGGCCAGAGCTTCGTCTTCAACCTGCGCCGCGAGCAGTTCCAGGACCCGCGCGTTCGCGAGGCGATCGGGCTGATGTTCAACTATGAATGGGCGAACGAGACGCTGTTTCACGGGCTTTACGACCGCATCCACTCCTTCTGGGAGAACAGCGAACTGGCGGCCGAGGGGCTGCCGACGCCCGAGGAACTGGCGATCCTCGAACCGATCGCCGACCTCCTGCCGCCCGGCGCGCTGACCGAGCCCGCCGTGATGGCCCCCGAGTCCGGCCCGCGCCAGCTCGACCGCGGAAACCTGCGCCGGGCCTCTGCGCTGCTGGACGAGGCCGGATGGGACAGCGTTGGAGGCGACGGTCTGCGCCGCAACGCAGCCGGCGAAACCCTGCGCGTGGAGTTCCTCAACGACAGTCAGAGCTTCGACCGCATCATAAACCCATATGTCGAGAACCTGCGTCGCCTCGGCGTGGATGCCCGCCACACAAGGGTCGACAGCGCGCAGCTGACCAACCGCGAACGCAGCTACGACTTCGACATGACGACCGACCAGGTGCGGACAAGCCTCATCCCCGGCTCCGGCCTGAAGCAGTATTTCGGCTCGGAGACGGCGGATGTGTCGGTCTTCAACAAGATGGGCATCCGGAGCGAGGCGGTGGACCGGCTCATCGACGTGGTGCTCGCCACCGAGACCCGCGAGGAGATGATCCACGCCACCCGCGCGCTGGACAGGGTGTTGCGCGCCTACCGGCCCTGGGTGCCGCAGTGGTTCAAGGCCGAGCACTGGGTGGCCTACTACGACATGTACGAGCATCCCGAGGAGATGCCGCCCTTCGCACTGGGGCATCTCGACTTCTGGTGGTACAACACCGACAAGGCCGAGGCGCTGCGCGCCGCCGGCGCCCTGCGCTGAGGACCGGTCATGGGCGCCTACATCCTCCGGCGTCTGCTGCTGATCCTGCCGACGCTGTTCGGGATCATGGTGATCAACTTCACCCTGGTCCAGTTCGTGCCCGGCGGGCCGATCGAGCAGATCATCGCCCGCATGGACGGGGGCGGCGACGTCTTCGAGCGCTTCGCCGGAGGCGCCGACGCCGGCATGGATCGCGGCGACGCCAGCGGCTATGTCGGCGCCCGGGGCCTGCCGCCGGAGTTCATCGCCGAGCTCGAGCGGCAGTTCGGCTTCGACAAGCCGCCGGTCGAGCGCTTCTTCAACATGATGTGGAACTACCTGCGCTTCGACTTCGGCGAGAGCTATTTCCGCTCTATCTCCGTGGTCGATCTGGTGATCGAGAAACTGCCGGTCTCGATCAGCCTCGGGCTCTGGTCGACGCTGATCGCCTATCTGGTGTCGATCCCACTTGGCATACGCAAGGCCGTCCGGGACGGCTCGAAATTCGACACCTGGACATCCGGCGCCATCATCGTCGGCTATGCCATACCGGGGTTCCTGTTTGCGATCCTGCTTCTGGTGCTGTTCGCGGGCGGCTCCTACTTCCAGATCTTCCCGCTCCGGGGCCTGACCTCGGACAACTGGCACGAACTCTCGCTGATCGGCAAGGTTCTCGACTATTTCTGGCACATCACCCTGCCGGTGCTCGCCTCCACCATCTCGGCCTTCGCGACGCTGACGCTGCTGACCAAGAACAGCTTTCTCGACGAGATCAAGAAGCAGTACGTCATCACCGCCCGCGCCAAGGGCGTCACCGAGCGGCGTGTGCTCTACGGCCATGTCTTCCGCAACGCGATGCTGATCATCATCGCCGGCTTCCCGGCGGTCTTCGTCTCGGTGTTCTTCGGCGCCTCGCTGATCATCGAGACGATCTTCTCGCTGGACGGGCTGGGTCGGCTCGCCTTCGAGGCGGCGGTCGCGCGCGACTATCCGGTCATCTTCGGCACGCTCTTCGCCTTCGGCCTGCTGGGCCTGACGGTGAACATCATATCCGACCTGATGTATGTCTGGATCGACCCCCGCATCGACTTCGAGACGCGGGAGACCTGACGCCATGGCCGACCGCGTCACCAACCTCGACGATCCTCGGCACCGGCCCGACGTGAAAGCGCCGCCGCCGCTGGCGGACAGCCAGGAGTCACCCGCGCCGGTGGCCCCGGTCGAGATCCGCGGGCCCTGGGGGATGCGGCTGTCGCCCCTCAACCAGCGGCGCTGGCGCAACTTCAAGGCCAATCGCCGGGCCTACTGGTCGCTGATCATCTTCTCGGTGCTGTTCGGTCTGTCGCTGTTCGCCGAGTTCATCGCCAACGACCGCCCGCTGCTGGTCAGTTTCCGCGGCGAGCTGAAGGCGCCACTCTTCAGCTTCTATCCCGAGACGGCCTTCGGCGGCGATTTCCGCACCGAGGCCGTCTATCGCGACCCAGAGGTCCAGTGTCTGATCCGCACCGGCGGGGCGGAACTGTGCCTCGACGATCCAGAAGGGGCGCTGGCGCAGGCGGCCGAAGGCTTCGTGGAGGGTGTGCCGGTCGAACGGGGCTGGATGCTGTGGCCGCTGATCCCGTTCAGCTACAACACGATCAACGACATCGGCGGCGTCGCCCCCTCGCCGCCGGACAGCCGGCACTGGCTCGGCACCGACGATACCGCCCGCGACGTGCTCGCCCGCGTGATCTACGGCTTCCGGCTGTCGGTGATGTTCGCGATCATCGTCACCGTGCTGACCTCGGTGATCGGGATCGCCGCCGGTGCGGTGCAGGGCTATTTCGGCGGGCTCACCGACCTCTTCTTCCAGCGCGTCATCGAGCTCTGGGGGGCCACGCCATCGCTTTACATCATCATCATCCTGGCGGCGATGTTCACGATGAACTTCTGGCTCCTCGTGTTCCTGATGACGCTGTTCGGCTGGACGGCGCTGATCGGCGTGGTGCGGGCCGAGTTCCTGCGCGCGCGCAACTTCGAGTATGTCCGCGCCGCCCGGGCACTCGGCGTCTCGAACGTCACCATCATGTTCCGCCATGTGCTGCCCAACGCGATGGTCGCCACGCTGACCATGCTGCCCTTCATCGTGACGGGGACCATCGGCTCGCTGGCCGCGCTCGATTTCCTCGGCTTCGGGCTGCCGTCCTCGGCGCCGTCGCTCGGCGAGTTGACGCTGCAGGCCAAGCAGAACCTGCAGGCGCCCTGGCTGGGCTTCACAGCCTTCTTCGCCTTCGCGATCATGCTGTCGCTTCTCGTGTTCATCTTCGAGGGCGTGCGCGACGCCTTCGATCCGCGCAAGACCTTCCAGTGAGGCGGTGCCGATGACCGAGGTGCTGGCCGTGCGCGACCTTTCGGTGACCTTCCGGCAGGAAGGGCGCATCGTCGCGGCCGTGCGCGGCGCCTCCTTCGACGTTGCCGAGGGCGAGACGGTGGCGCTGGTGGGGGAGTCGGGCTCCGGCAAGTCGGTGACGGCACTCTCCACCGTGGCGCTGCTGCCCGACTCGGCCGAGGTCACTGGCTCGGTGCGCTATCGCGGGCAGGAGATGGTGGGCGCGGCCGAGAGGGATCTCCAGCAGATCCGCGGCAACCGCATCAGCTTCATCTTCCAGGAGCCGATGACCTCGCTCAATCCGCTGCATACGCTGGAGAAGCAGCTTGGCGAGAGCCTGGCGATCCACCAGGGGCTGACCGGAGCCCCCGCCCGCGCGCGCATCCTCGAGCTTCTCGACAAGGTCGGCATCGACGACGCCGAGACACGCCTCGGCGCCTTCCCGCATCAGCTGTCGGGCGGGCAGCGCCAGCGGGTGATGATCGCCATGGCGCTCGCCAACGGCCCCGACCTGCTGGTGGCCGACGAGCCGACCACCGCGCTCGACGTCACCATCCAGGCACAGATCCTCGAGCTGCTGGCGACGCTGAAGCGGTCGGAGCGGATGAGCCTTCTCTTCATCACCCATGATCTGGGCATCGTGCGCCGCTTCGCCGACAAGGTCTGCGTGATGCAGGGCGGCGCCATCGTCGAGCAGGGCGAGACCCGGGCGATCTTCGCGCGGCCCTCCCATCCCTACACGCGCAAGCTGCTGGCCGCCGAACCCACCGGTGGGCCGGCACCGGTGCCGGCGGGCGCCTCGGAGCTTCTGCGCACCGACAACCTGCGCATCTGGTTTCCGATCCATCGCGGGTTTCTGCGCCGGACCGTCGGCCATGTGAAGGCGGTGAATGCCGCCACGCTCGCGGTGCGCGAGGGCGAGACGGTCGGCGTGGTCGGCGAGAGCGGCTCGGGCAAGACGACGCTGGCGCTGGCGGCGCTGCGGCTGGTGTCCTCCGAGGGGCCGATCGTCTTTCAGGGCCGCGACATCCAGGGCTGGAAGTCGCGCCAGCTGCGGGCGGTGCGCCGCGACATGCAGGTGGTGTTCCAGGATCCCTACGGCAGCCTGTCGCCGCGCATGACGATCGAGCAGATCGTCGCCGAGGGCCTGACCGTGCACGGGGCAGGGGACGGCGATCCCCACGCCATGGTTGCGCAGGTGTTGCGCGAGGTCGGCCTCGATCCCTCGATGATGAGCCGCTATCCCCACGAGTTCTCGGGCGGCCAGCGCCAGCGCATCGCGATTGCGCGCGCGATGATCCTCAAGCCGCGTCTGATCGTGCTCGACGAGCCGACCTCGGCGCTCGACATGACCGTGCAGGTGCAGATCGTCGAGCTGCTGCGCGAGCTGCAGCGGCGCCATCGGCTGGGCTACATCTTCATCAGCCACGACCTGCGGGTGGTGCGGGCGCTCGCCCACCATGTCATCGTGATGAAGCGCGGCGACGTGGTCGAACAGGGGCCGGCCGCGCAGGTCTTCGATGCGCCCCAGTCGGCCTATACCCGGACCCTGATGGCGGCGGCCTTCGAACTCAAGGCGCGCGCGGTCGGCTGATCCCGGCCGCTGCAGGCGCGCCCTGCGATGACGGCGCGATGGGAAAAGGCGCCGCCGCATGCGCGGGGCGCCTTCCGGCCGGCCGTGACGGGCCGGCATGGGCGGCGGCCTTTCAGACCGCCGAGCTGTGGCCGGCCTTCGACATGCCGTAGGCGTCGAAGGCCGCGGCAACCATCCGGGTCAGGGGCCGGCCCTCGTGGGGGATCGAGAATCCCGCCGGCGTGACCTCGACGAAGCCCGGGAAGCGCTGTGCCGCCACGGCATACATCGCCGCGAGTTGTCCCGGTGTCGCGCCCTGCGTCTCGATCATCTCGGCGCTGTCGATGCGGAAGTCGCACATCAGCGCCTCGATCATCCGCCGGCGCAGCAGATCCTCGCCCGCGAACACATGGCCACGGTGGGTGGCGAAGCCGCCGTCGCGCACGGCCTTCGTGTAGGCCGCCGTCGCCGAGACGTTCTGGGCATAGCCCTGCGGGAAATAGCTGATCGAGGAGGCGCCAAGGCCCACGAGCACCGGCGCGGTATCGTCGGTATAGCCCTGGAAGTTGCGCCGCAGCTGACCGGCCCGGCGCGCCACCGCCAGACCGTCGTCGGGACGGGCGAAGTGGTCGATCCCGATCTCGTCGAAGCCGTCCCAGACGAAGAGCCGGCGCGCCGTCTCGAACAGCCGCAGCCGTTCCTCCGGCGTGGGCAGGCTGTCGGTGGGAATCATCTGCTGGCGCCGCGCCATCCAGGGCACATGGGCATAGCCATAGAGCGCCACCCGGTCGGGGCCCAGCGACAGCAGCTTCTGGACGGTCGAGGCGAGGCGCTGCGTGGTCTGATGCGGCAGGCCGTAGAGGATGTCGGCGTTCAGGCTCTTGACCCCGCGCGCCCGGATCCCCTCGACCACGGTGCGGGTGATCTCGTAGCTCTGGTCACGGCCGATGGTTTCCTGGATCTCGGGGTCGAAGTCCTGGATCCCGATCGAGGCGCGGTTCATCCCGGCCGCGGCCAGCGCATCAAGCCGCGCCTCGTCCACCTCGTTGGGATCGATCTCCACCGAGAACTCGGCCGCCGCGCCGAAGGGCACCGCCGCGCGGATCGTCGCCGCCAGATCGGCGATGAGTTCGGGGCTGAGCAGGGTCGGGGTCCCGCCGCCCCAGTGCAGCCGCGACAGTCGCACGCCCTCCGGCAGATGCGCGGCCATCAGCGCGATCTCGGCCTTCAGCGTCTCGACATAGGCGGCAACCGGCGCATCCGTCGAGGTGCCCTGGGTGCGGCAGGCACAGAACCAGCAGAGCCTGCGGCAGAATGGCACATGCAGATAGAGCGAGATCTCGTCGCCGGGCCGAATTGCCTGAAGCCAATGCATGAAATGCTGAGGCGTTACGGCATCCGAGAAGTGCGGCGCCGTCGGATAGCTGGTGTAGCGCGGCACGCGTGCGTCGAAGAGGCCGAGGCGGGTCAGTTGCGATTCCGTATTCATTCGTCTAGCCTCGTTTACACTGTTGTTGTCAGCATTGATGTGGATCAAGCCGATGGCTGCAAAACCCGGCGTTCTCGAAGAGAACCTCGCCTCGCAGGATTGCGCGGATTGCCCGATCCGGTATCGGGCGGTCTGCGCGCGCTGCGAGGCGCACGAGATGGATCAGCTCGAATCGGTCAAGTATTACCGCACCTTCGAGGCTGGGCAGACGGTGATCTGGTCGGGCGACCGGATGGATTTCGTGGCCTCGATCGTCACCGGAATCGCCTCGCTGACGCAGACGATGGAGGACGGGCGCCGCCAGATGGTCGGCCTCCTGCTGCCGTCGGATTTCATCGGCCGGCCCGGCCGCGCGACGGCGGCCTATGACGTCACCGCCATCAGCGACGTCGTCATGTGCTGCTTCCGCCGGAAGCCCTTCGAGGAGCTGATGGGCCGCACCCCGCGCATCGCCCAGCGACTGCTGGAGATGACGCTCGACGAGCTTGATGCGGCGCGGGAATGGATGCTGCTTCTCGGCCGCAAGACCGCGCGCGAGAAGATCGCGAGCCTGATCGCCATCGTTGCGCGGCGCGATGCCGAACTGCGCCTGCGCAGCACCGGCAACGACCTGAGCTTCGAGTTGCCGCTTACCCGCGAGGCGATGGCCGATTACCTCGGCCTCACGCTGGAAACCGTCAGCCGGCAGATCTCGGCGCTGAAGCGCGACGGTGTCGTCGTGCTCGAGGGCAAGCGTCGCATCACCATTCCGGATTTCGACCGCCTTCTGGAAGAGACCGGCGACGATACCGACGGCGGCCTGCTGGTCTGATCGCCGCAACCGGCGCGATGCCGCGTGCGCAGGGAAACCGCTCCGCTCCATCAATGGGCCATCAGGACCGGGACGCTGGCGATCTCGAGCATGTGGCGCGTGGCGCCGCCGAGGATGGCCTCGCGGAATCGGGAATGGCCATAGGCGCCCATCACCAGCATGTCGGCGTCCCGGTCGCGGACATGGCGGCACAGCACATCCGAGACCCGCGGAAGCGTCTTCGCGATCACCGAGACCTCGGCGCGCACGCCGTGGCGCGCGAGCATCTGCGTCAGCATGCCGCCGGGGTCGGAGCGTTCCGGCCCCTGTGCCGGCGGATTGACGATGACGATGTCCACATGCGCGGCCGCCATCAGCATCGGCAATGCCCGGCGGACCGCCACCAGCGCCTCGTCCGACTGGTTCCAGGCCACCGCGATACGCTGGCCCAGTTCCGCCGGCAGGCCGTTTTCCGGGAGCACCAGGACCGGCGCCTTGCCCTCGAACAGCGCCGCCTCGACCACCGCCTCGGCGTCGGGCGTGCGGCCCTCGCCATAGGGTTTCGGCTGGATCACGAGATCGGAGAAACGCGCCCGCAGCCCGACCAGGCTGGCGAGTCCGCCGATCTGCACCACCGCCGAATCCGCACCCCAGCGGATCTCCTCGCGCTCCAGCCGGCGGCGCACGTCCTTCTCCAGCGCCTCGGCCTCGGCGCGCGCGCGGTCCAGCGTCTCCTGATAGATCATCGCCGGCGCGCCGGCATAGAAATACCCCGGCTGCGTGTGGTCGACGCCGAGGCAGCATACGTCGAGATGGGCATCCTCGCGACGCGCCAGCGCGATGCCGGCCTCCAGCGTCGTCGCGATCGTCGCCGGATCGGTCACGAAGCTCATCAGCGACTTGTAGCCCATGGCATTCCTCCTGCTCGGTCACGGGTCGCGACATGGCCGCGGCTCCGGGCCCGCGCGACACAATGACGTCTATCAACGGACCGCCTGGGCGGTTTTGACGTAGATCAATGTGGTGGAGACTCCCGTATACGAAGGAAGACCGTAACGCGCGGCGCCTGCGCTGCACGGGGCGGCGGCGAGCCGCCGGAAACGAACGAGGGAACCGGGAATGGGTGACTATCTGAAGCTGGGCGGACTTGGCCTGCTGATCCTCTACGGCTTCATCGGGGTGAACCTCGCCCGCGACGATGCCTTCATGGTGCACGCGCTGATCATCGTGCTTGTGGCCGGCGGCCTGTTCCTCTGGACCCTGCGCCGGATCGGCGAGCCGAAGCCGGTGCACAATGAGAACGAATACATGGACGGGGTCGTCCGCGCCGGCGTCATCGCCACCGCCTTCTGGGGCGTGGTGGGCTTCGCGGCCGGCACCTTCATCGCCCTGCAGTTGACCTGGCCGCAGCTGAACTTCGAATGGGCGCAGGGCTATCTGAACTTCGGGCGGCTGCGGCCCCTGCACACCTCGGCCGTGATCTTTGCCTTCGGCGGCAACGCGCTGATTGCCACCGCCTTCTACGTCGTCCAGCGCACCTGCGCGGCGCGGCTGTGGGGCGGCAACCTCGCCTGGTTCGTGTTCTGGGGCTATCAGATCTTCATCGTGATGGCGGCGACCGGCTACATCCTCGGCTCGACCCAGGGCCAGGAGTATGCCGAGCCCGAATGGCTGCCCGACCTCTGGCTGACGGTCGTCTGGCTGGCCTTCCTGGCGGTGTTCCTCGGCACCCTCGTCAAGCGGCGCGAGAAGCACATCTATGTCGCCAACTGGTTCTACCTCGCCTTCATCGTCACCGTGGCGATGCTGCATGTGGTCAACAACATCGCCGTTCCGGTGTCGGCCTTCGGCTCGCGGTCGGTGCCGGTCTGGGCCGGCGTGCAGTCGGCGATGGTGCAGTGGTGGTACGGCCACAACGCCGTCGGCTTCTTTCTGACCGCGGGCTTTCTCGGGATGATGTACTACTTCATCCCGAAACAGGCCGAGCGGCCGATCTACAGCTACAAGCTGTCGATCATCCACTTCTGGGCGCTGATCTTCCTCTACATCTGGGCCGGCCCGCACCACCTGCACTACACCGCGCTGCCGGACTGGGCGCAGACGCTGGGCATGACCTTCTCGATCATGCTGTGGATGCCCAGCTGGGGCGGGATGATCAACGGGCTGATGACGCTCTCGGGCGCCTGGGACAAGCTGAGGACCGACCCGGTGATCCGGATGATGGTGGTCTCCGTCGGCTTCTACGGCATGGCCACCTTCGAAGGCCCGATGATGTCGATCAAGACGGTGAACGCGCTCAGCCACTACACCGACTGGACGATCGGACATGTGCATTCCGGCGCGCTCGGCTGGAACGGCATGATCACCTTCGGCGCGCTCTATTATCTGGTGCCGAAGCTCTGGCAGCGCGAGGGGCTCTACTCCGTGCGCCTCGTCAGCTGGCACTTCTGGCTCGCGACCATCGGCATCGTGCTCTACGCGGCCTCGATGTGGGTGACCGGCATCATGGAGGGGCTGATGTGGCGTGAGGTGGACGCGCAGGGCTTCCTCGTGAACTCCTTCGCCGACACCGTGGCGGCCAAGTTCCCGATGTACGTGGTCCGGTCCCTCGGCGGGGCGCTGTTCCTGCTGGGCGCGGTCATCATGTGCTACAATCTCTGGAAGACCGTGACGTCGGTGGGGGTGAAGCGCCCCGCCACCGCCCCGGTCGCCGCTGAATAACGGGAGGGCGGCAGCCATGGGCATTCTCGACCAACACAAGAAGATCGAAACCAACGTCACGCTTCTGCTGGTGCTGAGTTTCTTCGTCGTCACCATCGGCGGCATCGTGCAGATCGTGCCGCTCTTCTACCTCGAGAACACCATCGAGGAAGTCGAGGGCATGCGCCCCTACAGCCCGCTCGAACTGGCGGGCCGCGAGGTCTACCTCCGCGAGGGCTGCTATGTCTGCCACAGCCAGATGATCCGCCCGATGCGCGACGAGGTGGAACGCTACGGTCCCTACAGCCTGGCGGCGGAGTCGATGTACGACCATCCGTTCCAGTGGGGATCGAAGCGCACGGGTCCGGATCTGGCTCGCGTGGGCGGCCGCTATTCGGACGAATGGCACGTCCAGCACATGATCGACCCCAAGTCGGTGGTGCCGGAGTCGATCATGCCCTCCTATGGCTTTCTGATGAACCGCGAGATCGACGGCCAGTACATCGCCGACCTGATGCGCGCCCATCGCCGGGTGGGCGTGCCTTACACCGACGAGATGATCGCGAACGCCCGGGCCGACTTCCGCGCCCAGGCCGACCCGGACGCCGACCACACCGGCCTGCTGGAACGCTATCACGGCGCGCAGACGCGCAACTTCGACGGGCAGCCGCAGTTGACCGAGATGGATGCGATCATCGCCTACATGCAGATGCTCGGCACGCTGGTGGACTTCACCACCTTCATGCCGGACGAGAGCCGCTGAGGAGGCGTCGCCATGGAAACCTACACCGCCCTGCGTTCCTTTGCCGACAGCTGGTTCCTGCTGTTCATGTTCCTGTTCTTCATCGGCGTGGTGCTTTTCGTCTTCCGGCGCGGCAGCCGGAAGGTGCAGGACGACACGGCCAACATGATCTTCCGGAACGAGGACCGCCCCGCACCCGAGCCCGAAAAAAAGCACGGGTCGCAAGCCGCTGGCGGCACCGAAGACCGTCCCGAGGCATCTGCCGACGACAGCAAGACCGGCACGGATGCCCGCAAAGAGAGCGAGACCCGCTGACATGGCCGACGACGACAAGAAGAAGCCCGACGGCGAGGCCACCGTGCCGGAAGGGCCGCGCCCGCCCGTGGAGGCGCGCACCGAGGAGAACTTGGTCGATCCGCCCGAACGGCAGTATGCCGAGCCGCGCAAGGTCCTGCGTCAGAAGGTGGCGCCCGAGCCCCCCACCACCGGCCACAGCTGGGACGGGATCGAGGAATACGACAACCCGATGCCGCGCTGGTGGCTGTGGACCTTCTACATCACCATTGCCTGGGCGGTGATCTACTGGATCCTCTATCCGGCCTGGCCCATGGTCAGCCAGGCCACACCGGGCATTCTCGGTCATTCCACCCGGGGTGACGTGGCGCGCGAGATCGAGGATTTCGAGACCCGAAACGCGGCCTGGTTCGAGCGTCTGGTCGCCACCGAGGTCGCCCAGCTGCGCGAGGAGGCAGAGCTTGAGCGCTTCGCCGTGCAGGCGGGCCGCGCGGTCTTTGCCGCGCAGTGTTCCCAATGCCACGGCGCCGGCGCCCAGGGCGTGCAGGCCGGCGGCTTTCCCTCGCTGCTCGATGACCAGTGGCTCTGGGGCGGCACGCTGGAGGAGATCCACCGCACCATCGCCCATGGCGTGCGCAACGAGGACGATCCCGATGCGCGCTGGTCGGAGATGCCGGCCTTCGGCGCCGAAGGCTTGCTGGACGAGGACGAGATCGACCAGGTTGTGGAATATGTCCTCGCCATGTCCGGCCAGAGCCATGACGCCGATCTGGCCGCCCTCGGCGCCGAGGTGTTCGATTGGAACTGTGCCGCCTGCCACATGGACGACGGCTCGGGCAACACCGACCTCGGCGCGCCCGCGCTCAACAACCAGATCTGGCAGTATGGCGGCGACCGCGACACCATCCGGCAGACGATCTACTTCAGCCGCTTCGGGGTGATGCCCGCCTTCTCGGAGCGTCTGCGCGAGTCCGACATCCGGGCGGTGGCGGTGTACGTCCACCAGCTCGGGGGCGGTCAGTAACGCGGTTTGCGGGCCCGGCCCCGGCGCCGGGCCTGCGACGTTTTGGTGTATTTTGGGTGTATCTTCTTGATGCACGTCAAGGCCGGGCAGGGGCAGGGCCGCTAGGAACGGAGCAAGCCCTCCAGCCCAGCCGACGGAGCAAGACTTGAGCGAGCAGACGACCCCCCCGAGCCTCTACGCAGCCCGCGAGCCGGTGTTCCCGCGCCGCGTCTCCGGCCGGTTCCGCACCATGAAATGGTGGCTGGTGGGGGTGATGCTGGGCATCTACTACATCACGCCGTGGATCCGCTGGGATCGCGGGCCGGCCATGCCCGACCAGGCGGTGCTGATCGACCTCGCCAACCGCCGGTTCTTCTTCTTCTTCATCGAGATCTGGCCGCACGAGTTCTATTTCGTGGCCGGCCTTCTGATCATGGCCGGCCTGGGGCTGTTCCTCTTCACCTCGGCGCTGGGACGGGTCTGGTGCGGCTATGCCTGTCCGCAGACGGTCTGGACCGATCTCTTCATCCAGACCGAACGCTGGATCGAGGGCGACCGCAACGCCCGCGTGCGCAACTGGAACGCGCCTTGGGGCCTGCGCAAGGCGCGGATCTACCTCACGAAATGGACGGTCTGGCTGTTGATCGCGGTGGCTACCGGCGGCGCCTGGGTGTTCTATTTCACCGACGCCCCCACGCTGCTGCGCGACCTTGTCACCCTGCAAGCCCACCCGATCGCCTGGACCACCATCGGCATCCTCACCGCCACCACCTTCTTCTTCGGCGGCTTCTTCCGCGAGCAGGTCTGCATCTATGCCTGCCCCTGGCCGCGCATCCAGGCCGCGATGATGGACGAGGACACGCTGACCATCGCCTATCGCGACTGGCGCGGCGAGCCCCGCGGCAAGCTCCGGCAGGGCAAGCTCGACCCCAACCAGGGCGACTGCATCGACTGCATGGCCTGCGTGAACGTCTGCCCCATGGGCATCGACATCCGCGACGGCCAGCAGCTTGCCTGCATCACCTGCGGGCTCTGCATCGACGCCTGCGACGAGGTGATGGACCGCATTGGCAAGCCGCGCGGGCTGATCGGCTATCTCGCCCTCTCCGACGAGATCCACGAGAAGGAGGGCAAGCCGCCGATCTCGGTCTGGCGCCATGTCTTCCGCCCGCGCACCGTTCTCTATTCCGTGCTTTGGGGCGGTGTGGGCATCGGGCTGATTGCACTTCTGCTGATGCGGACCGACCTCGACATGTCGGTGGCGCAGGTCCGCAACCCGCTGTTCGTCACCATGTCGGACGGCTCGGTCCGCAACGCCTATGAGGTGCGCATCCGCAACATGCACCACGATGCGCGGGACTTCACGCTCTCGCTCGACGCGCCGGTGCCGATGATCCTCGATCTCGAGGGGACGGCCGGCGAGACGGTGACGATCGCGCCGGACGAGATGTTCAACCAGCGGGTCTATCTGATCGCCCCGGCCGACAGCCCGGCCGCCACGGCGCAGCGCACCGATGTCACCCTGCGCGCCATCGAACCGGTCAGCGGGCAGGTGGTTGCGGTGGAGACACTCTTCAACGGACGGGGGAACTGACGATGTCCCATTCAGACCCGAAACGCGGCAAGCCCCTGACCGGGCGCAAGGTGCTCGGCATCGCGGTGGGGGCCTTCGCGGTGATCCTGGCCGCCAACCTGGCGCTGGCCTTCAACGCCGTGCGCAGCTTTCCCGGCCTGGAGGTCGAGAATACCTACGTCGCCTCGCAGAGCTTCAACGACGATCTCGCCGCGCAGCTGGCGCTGGGCTGGGATGTCGAGGCGCGCCTCGAGGCCGGCGTGCTGGTGCTGGCCTTCACCGACGCGGAGGGCCGGCCGGTGGATGTGGCCGCGCTCGACGCCACGCTGGGCCGCGCGACCCATACCCGCGACGACCAGCGGCCCGATTTCGCCCACCACCGCGGCACCTTCACCGCGCCGGTCGATCTGGCGCCGGGCAACTGGAACATCCGGCTCGAGGCCACCGCGCCCGATGGCAGCGCCTTCCGCCAGCGCATCGTGCTGCGGGTCGGCGAGGGATAGCCTGTGACCGAGGCGCTGCGCCCGCCCCCCTCCGGCTGCGCGGCCTGTGCCGTCGCCCCCGCGGCGGCCGCGCAGGCCTCGCCTGCCGAGACCGGCGCGCGCCTCCTCCTTTCCCTGCCTACGATCCACTGTGCGGGATGCATCGCCGCCATCGAGCGCGATCTGGAGCACGCGCCGGGCGTGCGCTCGGCCCGGGTCAACCTGACGCTCAAGCGGCTGAGCGTCGATGCCGACCGCTCGGTGACGGCGGCGGACCTGATCGACCGGCTCGAGAGGCTCGGCTACGAGGCCCATGAACTCGACGCCGGGGTGCTGTCGATGACCGAGACCGACCGGCAGGGGCGCGACCTGCTGATGCGGCTCGGTGTCGCCGGTTTCGCGATGATGAACATCATGATCCTGTCGATCGCGGTCTGGGCCGGGGCGTCCGACGCGACGCGGGACATGTTCCACCTGATCTCGGCCCTGATCGCGATCCCGACGGTGGCGTTTTCCGGCCAGCCATTCTTCCGCTCGGCCTTCCAGGCCCTTCGGGCGCGCCGGCTGAACATGGACGGACCGATCGCGCTGGCGCTGATCCTCACGGTGGCCATCTCCATCTACGAGACCCTCCATTCGGGCCAGCACGCCTATTTCGAGGCGGTGCTGATGCTGACCTTCTTCCTCCTGATCGGTCGCTATCTGGATTACCGGGCCCGCGCGCTGGCGCGCTCGGCCGCGCAGGAGCTGGCCGCGCTGGAGGTGCCGCGTGCGATCCGGCTCGAGGAGGGCGGCGTCGAGACGACCGTGCCGGTCGGCGAGCTTGCCGTGGGCGATCTCGTGCTGGTGCGCCCGGGCGGCCGGGTGCCGGTCGATGGTGTGGTGACGGCGGGCCGGTCGGAGGTGGACCGCTCGCTCCTGACCGGCGAGACGCTGCCGGTGGTGACGGCCGAGGGTGCGCAGCTCAGCGCCGGCGAGGTGAACCTCACCGGGCCGCTGACGTTGCGGGTGACCGCGGCGGGGCGCGACAGCTCGCTGCACCGCATGGCCGATCTGGTGGCGGCGGCGGAATCCGCGCGCACCCGCTACACCACCCTCGCCGACCGCGCCGCGCGGGCCTATGCGCCCACCATCCCGCTGTTGTCGCTGGGCGCCTTCCTTGCCTGGATGTGGATCTCCGGCGGCGACCTGCGGCTTTCGGTCAACGTCGCCATCGCCACGCTGATCATCACCTGCCCCTGCGCGCTCGGTCTTGCCGTGCCGGCGGTGGTGACCGCCGCCTCCGGCCGGCTCTTTCGCAAGGGGCTGCTGATCAAGGACGGCACCGCGCTGGAGCGGCTGGCCGAGGTCGACACGGTCGTCTTCGACAAGACCGGCACGCTCACCATGGGCACCCCCGTGCCCGACAACCTCGACGCCCATCCCGAGGAGGCGCTGCGGGTCGCGCTGGCACTTGCCGAGGCGTCGTCGCACCCGCTGGCGCGGGCGCTGACGACGGCGCTGCGGGCGCGCGGGCTGGCGCCGGCCGCGGTCGCCGATCTGCGGGAGGCGCCGGGCTACGGCGTCGAGGGGATCTGGCAGGGCAAGGCGGTGAAGCTGGGCCGCGCCGGCTGGGTCGGGGCCACCCATGCCGCCACCACCGGCGCCTATCTCTCGCTGGGCGACCAGACGCGCAGCTTCACCTTCACCGATGTGCTGCGTCCGGGCGCCGAAGTGGTGGTGCGGGCGCTCAAGGATCAGGGCAAGGCGGTCTGGCTGATCTCGGGCGATATCCCGGCGGCGGTGGAGGCGATGGCGCGACGGCTCGGGATCGAGCAC
>PUNI01000551.1 GCA_003551745.1 Paracoccaceae bacterium
CGACTGGCTGGACGAACGGCTCTGGCTGGGCGAGGGTGAGGCTTTCCTGCCCCATGGCCGGGCTGGCGGGCCGCATGACGCGCGCCAGCCGGTGCTGCTGACCACCGAGCGCGATGTGGCCAATGGCGCGGCTGCCCTCGCCGTGATCGACGGCGCCGACGTGGCGCCGGAGGAGGCGGCGGCATACCAGCGGGTCTGGATCCTGTTCGACGGAGCCGACGCGGCGGCGCTGGCGGAGGCGCGGGAACGGTGGAAGGCGTTCAGCGATGCCGGCGCGGCGCCGCAGTACTGGAGCGAGGCCAGCGGCCGCTGGGTGCGCGAACGCGGCTAGGGCATGAGCCGCTGCACATAGCGCGGAAGCGCAAAGGCCGCGGCATGCACCTCGGGCGTGTAGTAGTCGAGGTCCAGAGCCGCCGCGTCGAACCGTTCCTGCAGCACCGGAAGCGGGGTCTGGCGGGCGGCGCCATCGCTACCCCAGCCGAAGGCCATCGGCCCGCCGGCATAGGTGGGCACGGTGGCGAGATAGCAGGTCCAGTCTGCAAAGAGGGCCTTGAAGGCCCGCATCGTGCCGGTCAGCTCCTCGCCCTGCAGGAAGGGCACGCCGTTCTGGGTGACCAGGATGCCGCCCGGGGCGAGCCGGCGCCGGGCGTGGCCATAGAAGTGATCGGTGAAGAGCACCTCGCCGGGCCCGACCGGATCGGTGGAATCGATCAGGATCGCGTCGAACGCCGCGCCCTCGCGGGCCATGAAGGCGGCGCCGTCATCGATCACCACCTCCAGCCGCGGATCGTCGAAGGCCCCGGCCGACAGGGCCGGCAGGTATTGCCGCGCGAACTCGATCACGCCGGCGTCGATCTCGACCATGGTCACCTGCCGGATATCCTGGTGCTTGAGCACCTCGCGCGCCAGCCCGCCATCGCCGCCGCCGACGATCAGCACCCGTCGCGCCGCGCCATGGGCGAAGAGCGGCACATGCGCCATCATCTCGTGATAGATGAAATTGTCGGCCTCGGTGGTCTGCACCACGTCGTCGAGGGTCAGCACGCGCCCGAAGCGCCCGTTGGTGAAGACGCGCAGGCGCTGGTGCGCGGTGGCGCTGTCATAGAGCACCTCCTGCATCCTGAGCGCCTGCGCCACATCGGCGTGCAGCCGTTCCTGCATCCAGTCGGTCATGCGCGCCGCTCCGCGTCGCCCGCCCGCTCAGGCGGCCAGACCCGACTGCACGAGCCCTTCGCCGCGGAAAAGCTCGCGCACGCGCACGTCGCCGGTCGCGAAGGCTGCCTTCAGCACGTCGACGGCCTTCCACGGGTCGGCGTCGCCGCACATGAACACGTCGAAGGCGCCATAGCCGATCTCGGGCCAGGTGTGCACCGAGATGTGGCTTTCGGCCAGGACCGCCACGCCGCTCACGCCCTGTGGCGAGAACTTGTGGGTGTGGATATGCAGCAGCGTCGCCCCGCATTCCTCGACGCAGTCGCGGAAGGCCTGCTGGATGCGCGCCTCGTCGTCGAGGCCGTGGCCATCCACCACCTCGATGATGAGATGCGTGCCTGCGAAGACGCGGCCATCGCGCCGGATGAAGTGATCCTCGCGACCGCTGTCGCAGAGGCTTTCGTGCGTGTGGACGACCTTCCGGCCGCGGGCGTCTTCCGCGTGGGCGCCTGTCTCCAGACCGATCCCCAGTTGGAAGAAGATTGCGTCTTTCATGGCGCACCTCCTTCGGAACCAGCAGATGAATCCGGAGCCTCCTCAGCAAGTCCCGTCGCGCGAGGATGGGATGGGAGCCTCCCGGAGCCCGGCACGTAGGGGCTGCGGGTGAGTCGCGCAAGAGTTTTCTGCCAGACCGCAAAAACAATCCCGTGGCTGGGGTTTGCGCGGCATTGCTGCAACGCCCCTCAGGCCGCGCGGGGCTTGCCGAGGCCGTCGAGCAGGGCGGGAATGCGTTCGCGGAACCGGAAGAAGCCATGGGTGGCGTGCGGCCAGGCCCGCGCATCCCAGCCGCGCAAGCCGCGCACCAGACGGATGCCTGCGCGGCCGAGTGCGGGTTCGAGCTCGGCCAGCGCCGAGGCCGCCGGCCCGACCGGAGCATGGAGCGTCACCACCTGCCGCAGCCCCTCGGCGCGGGCCCAGTCCACCAGGTGGCGCACCGCGTCCGGCCCTTCGACACTGGGACCGTTCGGCAGGTCGAGCCGCGCGCGCGCATCGGCCGTGGCGCCGGCAGCAAACTCGGTCACCTGCTCTGCGACGGCGAGCGGGGATCGGCTGCCTGCCGTCAGCAGCGCCGCGACGGATGTCGGCCGCAGCCCCGCGGCAAGCAGCCAGCCCGGGCTGAGATCGTCCTCGTGGAGCAGAAGCCCGGTGGCGTCCTCCTCCTCCCAGCGCGCCCCACTCGGTGCGGCGCGCGGGGCCGGCGGCGGCGGGCCGTCGAGCGGCGGAGCGATCCGGGCGAGGCCCTGGGGGCGGAAGCGCCCGTCGGTGTAGCGCGCGATGTTGTCGGGCCGCGCGAGATAGGTCTTGCCGCGGGTCTGCAGCCCGCCGACCCAGCGCCAGGACAGCGTGTTGGAGGCCGGGTCGCCGTCGATCAGGTGGCGCAGGAAGAAATCCGCGCCAAGCTCCCAGGGCAGGCGCAGGGTGAAGATCCAGATCGAGGCGAACCACATCCGCGCGTGGTTGTGCAGATAGCCCGTCGTGACGAGTTCCCGCGCCCAGTGATCGAAGGCGTCGATGCCGGTCTCGCCCTGGCAGGCGGCCTCCCAGTCGCGGCGCAACCCGCCCTCCACGGCCAGCCGGTCGCGGGCCGCGTCCAGCCCCTCGAGATAGCTTGTCCACACGCCGGGCCGCAGCTCCAGCCAGCCCTTCCAGTAGGTGCGCCAGAAGACCTCCTGCAGGAACTTCTCGGCCGCGGCAGCCCCATGCCGCGCCAGCACGGCCGTAACCACCTCTTCCTCGGTGACAAGCCTGTGTCGCAGCCAGGGCGACAGGCCGGAGACATGGGGGTGGCCGGGAAGGTCGTGGTTGCGCCGGGCGGCATAGGCGCGGCCCGCCCGGGGCAGGAAATCCGCCAGATGGCGCAGGCCTTCGGTTCGGGTGGCGGGCAGCGGCATCGATCATCCTCTCTCGGGCGCGGCGGAGGGTAAGCCGCGCCCGCGATGGATCAAGCGATGGCGCAGCCGGCGGTGCGGGCAGATTGTCGGCGCCTCGACCTTGCGGGGCTCCGGGCGCCCCACTAAGACTCCGGCAACGAATTGACGGCTAGACCGGACCCGTGCGCGGGCAAAGCAGAGGCAGGCGCAGCATGAAAGACCCGATCGAGACCTACATGAACCTCGTGCCGATGGTGGTCGAGCAGACCAGCCGGGGTGAGCGCGCCTATGACATCTTCTCGCGCCTTCTGAAGGAGCGCATCGTCTTTCTGACCGGGCCGGTTCACGATGGCATGGCAAGCCTGATCGTGGCCCAGCTGCTGCATCTCGAGGCGGAAAACCCCTCGAAGGAAATCTCGATGTATATCAACAGCCCCGGCGGGGTTGTTACGTCAGGCCTGTCGATCTATGACACCATGCAGTACATCAAGCCTAAGGTCTCGACGCTGGTGGTGGGGCAGGCGGCCTCGATGGGCTCGCTCCTGCTGGCGGCGGGCGAGAAGGGGATGCGTTTCGCACTGCCCAACAGCCGGGTGATGGTGCACCAGCCCTCGGGCGGCTTTCAGGGTCAGGCCAGCGACATTTCGATCCACGCCCAGGAGATCCTTGAACTGAAGGCGCGGTTGAACCGGATCTACGAGACGCATACAGGCCAGGACTTCGAGACTGTCGAGCGGGCGCTGGAGCGGGACAATTTCATGACGGCCGAAATGGCCAAGGACTGGGGGATCGTCGACCAGATCGTGGTCAGCCGCGCCGCCAGCGAAGCAGGCAGCGAATGATCGGATGGTGGCAGCCTGAGCCGGTCGCGGCAGTTAGGCATTGTTCTGCGGCGGATGCTGGCCTAGTTTGGGTGTCAAGGGTGTGTCGGCGCGGCGTGGCGGGCCCGGTTCTGACGGCAGGCCGCAGGGGTACGGGATGAAGAACAGCTCCGGCAGCGACAGCAAGAACACGCTCTACTGCTCCTTCTGCGGCAAGAGCCAGCATGAGGTGCGAAAGCTGATCGCGGGCCCCACGGTGTTCATCTGCGACGAGTGCGTCGAGCTCTGCATGGACATCATCCGCGAGGAAACGAAGTCGACCGGCCTGAAATCCAAGGATGGCGTGCCGAGCCCGCGCGAGATCTGCGGCGTGCTCGACGATTACGTGATCGGGCAGGATCACGCCAAGCGTGTGCTGTCGGTGGCCGTGCACAACCATTACAAGCGTCTGAACCATGCCGCGAAATCGACGGATGTGGAGCTGGCGAAATCCAACATCCTGCTGATCGGTCCCACCGGCTGCGGCAAGACGCTGCTGGCACAGACGCTGGCGCGCATCCTCGATGTGCCATTC